>JANQOL010000525.1 GCA_028289675.1 Pirellulaceae bacterium | reverse complement strand
CAAACAACTGGACAGCAACAGGCAGTCTGGATGACGCAAATCAGTGATTTGGCCGAGCGCGACCACGCTCGCCGTGAACAAGGCCACTGAGAAAGCGGCCATCGAAAGTTTGCCGCGTCCAACGCTGTTAATTGAAAATCCCAACGAAAACAGACCACCCCACAACAGTCCAACGCAAGTGGGCTGGAGCCATTGCGGCAATGGCAGATCCAAGGTCAGCGCAGCGCTGGCCAGCAAGCCGCTTACGGCCAAGATCTGACCAGCGAGAATCGGAGGCTGAGCAAGCTGTTGGTGCGAGCCGGATTGGCTCACAGACAGATTCTCGGATTGCTCGGATTGCATGACTGGCGTACTTCGAATGAACTCGGAGCGAAATTGCCGCAATCTGCGAGCGTAATCGAAGCAGTGACCACCAAAAGTCATTCAACCATGAATCCAACCGTCGTCCAGGAATTTCGATCTTCAAACGCCCTTACATCCCGACTATTCCGACTGGCCGGATGCGTGATAGTCTATTTGTAGGTGCGTGCCGGGGGGTTGTCACCTCTGGGGCTTGGCACGTTTCAATCCACACCTTGACCCGCTGAACTGCATGGAACTCAATACACAGCCGATCCTTTGTTGCTTGGGCGACAGCGTGGCCGGCGCGCCAACACAATTTGTCATGGAACGCTGCTTGGCGGCCCAGGGCTTGGACTGGCGGGCCTTTACCGTCGAGATCGCAGCGGAGGATTTTGATACTGTGCTGTCAGGCATCCAGGCCATGAAATTTCAAGCATTGCGCTTCTTTCCATCTTTCCAGCCGGCCGCCGCGGCGCTGCTGGTACCCGACGATCCTTGGGCTGATTTCATAGGGGCGATCACATCGGCAGGCTGGACTCCAGCGGGTTGGAGAGGCTGGCACCATTGGGGCCTCGCGATCGGCGAAGCACTGGCCAGCCAGCTGGCTTGGTCGGACACCCACTGCTGGCTACACGGCGATTCCCTACGCTGTCGCAGCGCGGCCGTCGCCATGCACGAAACTCCACCGGCTGCGCTGTTGTGGACCGAGGCGCCCGACGAATTACCTGAGCAACTGAGTACACCGACCGGCGAGGACAACTGGCTGACCACCCTCGACTGGCCTGCGGCCATGGATCGACTCGTTGATGCCACCGACGCCCCGATTGCCTTTGTCTCGGAGAATCCTCCGGAATCGGTGTTGCACGCGGACACGCCGGATGCCGGCGAACAGTTCTCCGAGCTGTTGAATTCTCGAACATCTCGCTGCGTCGTGCCCGAATCGGCTCAGCAGAGCTTGCGGCCGTGGATCGACCCGGGGAGATTTCTGCCGGAATCGGATTGGGACGCGCTGTCGGACGCTTACGATTTTCAACGCTGGACAGGCCAGCCCGCGGACTTGCCGCTGATTCGTGACGCTCTCGACGAGTACGGCGATTTCTAGAGGGCTTCGAAAAACCAATGATTGAATTGGCATCGATTCGCACAGGGATGGAAGCAAGCTTCAGAACGTCATTCGGAAGAAAGCACTGTGTTGGCCCTCCCCGCAAACTTGCCAGGGCGCCCTTGACGACCCTCTCGCGAAAGAAATTTCTCTCGACGAAATCAACAACGCGGGCGGATGAATTGGCAAGACAAATGGTGCACGAAAACGGTGACAGGTCTCATCCCAACTGAGTCGGTACTGCGGCGGGCAGTGCCGTTGCGGGCCAGCGCAGCAAGAACGAGGTTCCTTCATCGATCACACTCTTCACTTCGATGTCACCACCGTGTTCTCTAAGAATTTTTTGGGAGACCGGCAATCCTAGCCCGGTACCTCGCGAACCTTTCGTGGATTCAAAGGGGGCAAAGATACGCTGCATGTCGTCTTCGGCGATCCCACAACCGTTATCCATCACAACGATGCTGGCCTGTCCGTCAGACACATCGGCCTCGATCAACACTTGGCCGGTCTCGCTACGTTCTTGATGGTCGGCCACGGCATCCACAGCGTTGGTGACGACGTTCAGGATCGCGCGGTGCAACGCCTCGACATCGAATTCGGCTTCCAGCGGCG
>JANQOL010000524.1 GCA_028289675.1 Pirellulaceae bacterium | reverse complement strand
CAGGACATTCTGGAACCATCAATTCACCCGGAGATGATGGGGCGCCTCGGCCGGTACGACGTCGAAGCGGTCATCGGCTGTGGCGGGATGGGGGCAGTTCTTCGAGGCTTCGACCGGAATTTACATCGTCCTGTGGCGATCAAGATCATTCTGCCCCGTTTGGCCAGAAACGGAACCGCGAAACAACGCTTTGCCCGCGAAGCTCGCGCGGCTGCTGCCGTGCTGCACCCCAATGTCATCGGCATCCACGGCATCGAAGAATCTAAAGGCGTGCCTTGGTTTGTGATGCCGCTGGTCGCAGGCCCCTCCTTGCAACAATTGATTCAAGAACATGGTCCGCTGCCGGTGCAGGAAATTGTCCGCATCGGACTGCAGGTAGCCGCTGGTTTGGCTGCCGCTCACTCCCAGGGCCTGGTGCACCGAGATATCAAGCCAGCCAATATCCTGGTTGACAATCAGGTCAATCGAGTGGTGATCACCGATTTTGGCTTGGCACACTGCGAAGCTGAAGAATCGATGACTCAAACCGGCTGGTTGGCCGGTACGTTGAACTACATGTCTCCCGAGCAGAGTCGAGGTGAGGAGCTGGATGCCCGCAGCGACTTGTTCAGCTTTGGGAGTCTCCTGTTCTATCTATCCACCGGCGTTGTACCGTTTCGCGCGGAATCGGCCTTGGGCGTCTTGCATCAAATTGGCAACACCAGCCATCCCCGAGTGCAAACACTGAACCCGGAGATCCACGCAACGTTGGCGGCCATCATCGATCGCTTGCTCGCGAAGACGCCGGGGCAGCGATTTCAGTCGGCGGCCGAATTGGAAGCTGTGTTCACCGACTATCTGGCTCATTTGCACCAGCCCGTTAGCAATCCGTTGCCAAGCGTTTCTCCGCCTAGTGCCCAGCGGGGTGACCCATCGGCTCCAAAGACGGTTTCGGCCCGCCTGCGATATGGCCTGGCTGCCGCTACGGGCGCTGGCCTGGTTGCGCTGGTGGGTTGGTTGATCGCGATCACACAGCCTGGTGAATCGTCGGATCCACCAGAACCCCGATTGACTTGGTCCAGCGTGGCCGAGCGTCACAACTTGCCAGATCCCAATCAGATGGAACGCCAGCTGGTTCAGTTGGAGGACGATCTGGAGGTGGCGTGGCAAGGTTTGAACGCTCTGGATCGCTACCAAGTAACGGATGACTTGAACCTCCGCATGACGCGCTTCGACGCGCAGCTACAAGACCTGAATTCGCGGATTGGCGGAGGTTTCCAGGCCGCACAGTCTATGAAAACTGGTGTTTCACCGAACCAAATTGGTCCCCTTTCCAACTCAGAGGAGTAACTCATGTTAATTCGAATCGTTCTTGTTGTGATGGCTGTGACTGTCGTCGGAATCGCTGGTTACGCGCAACAATATGGAGAGCTGCCCGGAGACTTGCCTGGCCAAACGATCGGCGTCGCAGGTCCCCCTCACGTTTCAAGTGTCACCAATGTGGCCAAAGGTAGTTCTGAGATCAACAAAGTCATTCGTCAGTTGAAGGAAGCAAAAGACGACGACGCGCGGGAGGCAGCCTTGGACGCGTTGCAGACCGCCTTGGCAGCCGACTACGATACCCGCCTGGATGCCTACGAGACCGAGATCGATCGCATGCAATCAGAACTAGATGAAATGCGGGATCTGTTGGTTCGCCGTCGGGCCGCAAAGAGAGATATGATTCAACTGCGTATGCAGTTGTTGGAAGCCGAGGCGGTTGGTCTCGGATGGCCGTCTGGCATCGTCGAAAGAAACGTCTTCGTCATCGACGACCTAGGCAACTCGTTCCAACAGCGACGTGTCCGATCTGTCCGTGGCATGAAGTAAGCCGCCTTCAACGCATCTTGCTAGTGCGAGTCGCATGAACATGTGGCCTGCGTCATCAACGCTGGTGGTTGTTCATTCCGTTGAAAACAGGCCACGTCAAAAGTAAATAATGCTCTTGTTAACGCAAGTTGCTTTCTCACCCTCCCACGACGCCAGACCAATCGAATGGTCTGTCAAACTCGTGGGAGGGTCAGTGTTGATCACACCAAGCTACATTATTCCTGGCCTGCCAATATTACTCAGGTGAATCTGTCGGAGCCGCATCTTGCACGGCGGAGTCCGTAGAAACAGGTTCATTGGCTGTGGCGAGCGAATGCTTCAAGAGCCAGTGATAGAACTGAGTGCTGGTGTACAGGTCGGTCCAAGCGTCGTGGACATCCAGCTTGGCTTGCGTGAACACATACTTGCGTTCCAAGTATTCGTCATCCTGCGGAATCGGGTGATCGATGCGCAAAAATCCTTCTCCAGTCGCCTGTTCTATCTTCTCGGCTGCTGTGTTCGCTTCCGAGTATTCGACGACTTGATCGCCCACGTTGTGAGCAATCCAAGTTGGTGTGTCGGCCACAGATCGAAAATCTTCGACATCCCGGGGGCTTCCGCCCACCGGTGCAATAGCCGCGAACACGCCAGGCAAACGAGCGTTCAAGCCCCAGGTTCCATGTCCACCCCGGCTCAGGCCGGTTAAGTAGACGCGTGACAAGTCCGCGCGATAGTCCCGCTGGACGTCCCGCAAGATGCCGGCCACAACCTCCGGAAAGTCGTGGTAGTCGCCCTGCTGAATATGCGGGCAGACCACGATGAATGAATCCAACAGCAGCCGGTTCCGTTCGCTGCTGAGGTCTCGCTCATCGCGTATTAAGCGCGCCAAGCCCCAGTTGTTGAGCATGCCGACGGGGCCGCCGACTCCAAATGCGCCTTGCAGATACACGATCACGGGGTACGGTTGGTCACCTTCCGCGTGCGACTCCGGTAGGTACAGCGTGTAGCCGTCGATATTACTGTCGTTGTCTAGCAACACCGGGACAATAGCGCCTGGCCGCGGATCGCCAGTGGTCTTTGCCCGAGCATAAGCCGTTAATTCAGCTTCGCTCCCAGATCGACTCGCTCGGCCACCACTGCCGCCCAAGCCACTGCCTCCCTGGCGACTGTTGGATGGTCTTCTGCCACTGGGGTAGCCGCGTATCGATCCGCCACTACCTCCCAAGCCACCGCTGCCTCCCAGGCCACTGCCACCTAGACCGCCATTTTGTTGCACGTGCTCCACGAAGACGTTACCGGTTGAGCTGCTGGCTTTGACCAACGAGCCATCCTCGTGAAAGTTCACTAGAAACTGTTGAGCTCCCGTTGCCGAATTGGTGCTTTCTTCTGATTGCAAAGACGTCGTCAATTGCCCCGTCACTTCTAGCCGTAGCGCCGCTTCGGCACCAATACCCAGTTGGACGTCACCTTTCATCGCGGTGAATCGACAGCCGTCTGGCGGGCTGGTCAAGAGCTCAGCGACGACGTTGCCGCGCTGGGCATAGGCGCTGACGATGCCCTCGACTTCTTGGACGATAATGTCACCGCCGGAAGATTGGCCGGACACGCGGCCCGGCGAAGCTCCGAAAATGATGTCGCCGCCTGAGCTGCGCACCCGTGCGGTATCCTCGGCGCCGCTGAGATAAACAGTTCCGTGGGAAGCAAACAAATCCACCGCACCAGTGCAGCCCTCTTGCATACGAATGTCGCCACCGATGCACACGGCGTCGACGGTTCCACGAATGCGACTAAAATCGATTCGACCATCCGTGGCGTGCACGTCGATATCGCTTTCCATCTCGCGAAACTGGACTCGGCCAACGGTTTCCAGTTCGACTTGGGTTCCACGCGGCACGCTGATACCGATCTGCACTTCCGTCATTTTGTCTTGACCGCCCCGGGCCTGAAACGCTTCGTCCAGCGTCAAATCGATGATCAACGTCTCACCATCGGTAAAGGTCGCCAAGGGCTGGTAGGAGGCGATCCGCTGGGCTTCCGCTTCGCTACCGGCCTCGATGCGTCGACGAATGGACAGGTTGGTACGATCGTCCAATTCGCTGGAGCGAACGTCCACGCTGGCATAGTTGGACACGAAGCGTACTCGCTTCTGAGAATTCATGGGCAAACTGTAATCCACTTGCTCACGAAAGCGGAAGATGAACGCCGATGGACCTCCGGAGCGGTCCCACGTCGAGCTCAGAGTTACGGCAGGCATCGGTTCGAAGCCCTCCGTCGTTCCTGTTGAACTGGCGGGAGCGTCTGTTGGTTGATCGCTCGCATCTGGAACGCCACTGCCGTCGGGTGCGTCTTCGCCGTCCTCTGCGTCACTCGCATCGGGTGCGTCCGGTGTTTCAGGAACATCCGGGGGATTCGGATTGGTCGCCGCCGGTTGATCACGCCCCCCCTTTTGATCCGCAGACTGCGGTGCGTCTAGGACACTGCCCTCTGCGGAGTCTTCGCCGGCGGAGGCAGTTGGCAACGCGGCTGGCGGGTTGGAAGTTCCGTCACTGGGAGCTGTGCCCGTGGCAGTTGATAACTGCGCGAAACGGAACCAGGCTCCTGTGCTCCATGAGTCGGCGAGCCAGCCACGCGTCTGTGGCACAGCCAAGGCGGCGCAGACAATCAGCGCAGCTGCGGCCATCCACCATTTCGTGGCCCAGATGCGGTTTCGGCGCGGCAGTTCGACTTCGGGGCCCAATGGAAACCACTCCCGGTTGGGCTCCGGCACGACTGTTGGATTCTGCATATGGGCCAGCTCTGCCGATAGCACTTGGCACACCTGTTCGGCACTTTGAAAGCGTGCTTCAACGCGTTTGTCCATCAACTTGCGAATCAACGTGACGAGCCAAGCTTCGATCCCGGGATTGATTTCGCGTATCGGTCGCGGCTGTTCATGGCAGACGCGATGGATGACTCCGAACACCGTCTCCGCACGAAAAGGTGGTCGAGCGGCACAGGCTGCATACATCAAGCTACCGAGACTGAAGAGATCGGATCGCGTATCGACCGCTTCTCCCCGCGCTTGTTCAGGCGACATGTATTGCGGCGTCCCTGAGATGGTACCACTGCGCGTCATCGATGCTTCATCAGCGACTCTGGCCAATCCGAAATCGGTCACCATGGCTCGCTCGACGGTGCTTTCCAGGATGACGTTGGCTGGCTTAACATCCCGATGCACGATCCCTTGAGCGTGCGCGGCTGCCAGACCACTGGCGACTTGCAATCCTATCCGAGCTACTTCGCAAGTGTTCAATGGCCCGTCGCTTTCGATGCGCTGCAGCAAAGACAGGCCGGGAATGTACTGCATGACGATGTACGGCAGTCCACGAAACTCGTCGACAGCGTAAATTGGCACGACGTGTTCATGCGACACAGCTGCAACCGCGCGCGCTTCCCGCTCGAAACGACGGCGGGCCGCGCCGTTGTTGGAGAACGT
>JANQOL010000489.1 GCA_028289675.1 Pirellulaceae bacterium | reverse complement strand
CTGGCGCTCCGTAGCCGTAGCGGCGTAGTTACTGGCCTCCGCGACCGTAGCCATCGGCGGCAGCTCGGCCGTCTCCGTTTGAACTTCGACCGTCAGCGTCTCAGTTTGCCGCGTCCCAGGCTGCTGCGCCCGAATCTCTTCGGCCAAGCTGCCACCACAAACGCCCAGCCCGAGAGCCAACAGGCCCCAACGCCACCAACAACAGTTTCTCATGGTTGTCCATCATTTTGGTTTCGGCACTTTGCACACTCTAGACAGCATCGGAATCAGATTCCGGTGGTTGTCTGTGTAGCCCCATGATACCGATTACTGACGAGCCTGCGCCCAGGCTGGAGTGCCGAACCAGTCATGCATTTCGTCCAAGAACGGAGCCACGACGTCGGGCGGTTCGAGTTGGACACCACGGTCGCCGGTGTCGCTGACCCACGTATCCAAGGCGGCGCGCAACCGAGCTAGCGCTTGGACATGCTCGGGCTGCTGCGACTGGGCTAGATTGGTGACTTCGTAGGGGTCTTCTTGGGTGTCGAATAGCAACTCTCGAGGAAACGGCTGCATGAGGTCGCGGGCCGGTCCGGACAGCTTGCCGGCGGCCAACATTTCTCGCATCAGCGGCTTCACGAGAAAACACTTTTCTTTGTAGCGATTCAGCGTCGCAAAGCCCGCGCCCTCTGTATAGTTGCGGATGTAATGGTAGCGCGCGCCGCGGACCGATCGCTGCCGGACCACGGTTTCGTCAATGCGATCACGTGCGCTAAACGCGTAACGACGCGGAGGATCCGCGTGCTCTCCCAAGAACACGCGTGACTGCATCAAAGCGGGACGCGATCCTCCGGCCAGATGCAACGTCGTAGCCGTCAGATCCAGCAGACCAATAACCTGATCGTTGGCGCTGCCCTGAGGCATGTCAGCCGGCGCGGGAAAATTACGCGGCCAGGAGATCACCAGGGGAACATGGATGCCGCTATCAAAACACCAGTGAATTCCCCGCGCCTCCAAGCGTCCGTTGTCCGCAAAAAACAGGATGATAGTGTCGTCGGCGACTCCATCAGCTTGCAATTGCTTTAGAATCCAACCGATACGAACATCCATGCCGGAGGCTGAGTTCAAATACCGCGCCCATTCCTGCCGCACCACGGGGTGGTCCGGGTAATAGGGTGGAGGCTCGACGTTGTCAGGCGTGGCGATTTGCGGATGCCACTCTTCCCCTACCCATTTAACCCGCGGCTTGTCCGCCGATTGGCGATCATAGATATCGTACTCGGCCTCGGGCATGTTGATCTGCGCGAAGAATGGTTGCCGCGATTTCAGTTCACTCCAATCGTCCGTCGAGTACAGCGGCCCTTCGTTGACGAAATTGAGATCGAGCTTGCCAGTGCCCACCACACGCTCCCCGATCGTTTTGATGTTGGCCGTGGTATAGCCCAGATCCTGCAAGTGATGCGTCAGCGGCCGCACGCCGGGCGGCAGGCGAAAATCATCTTCGCGATGCGAACGCATGTTGTGCATATCCGTGGTCGTCGCGTACATGCCAGTAAAGAATGCCGAGCGACTGGGTGCGCAGACGGGCGAAGTCGAGAACACGTTAGTGAACCGAACGCCGCTGGCGGCCAACTGGTCCACATGCGGCGTATGGACATGCTGAGCTCCGTAGCAACCAAAATCTAGATCAAAATTCTCGGCCACGATCCACAGAATATTAGGCCGCCGCACCTGGCCCGCCTCCTCGCTCGGGGACGCGGCGCGGCATGTCGGGATCTGCCAACCCACGCTAGCTAGGCAGCCGAGCAGGCATGCACTCAGAAGACAAAGTGACGTTCGAACGTTGACCATGGGGTGTGCCAGAATCGAGAAGGGAACTGTTGACTTGTAATCCGGTTCGCGGGAACCAAGGCGAGCCGTAAGGGCGTCTGCTCATCATCTATGACAAGGTGACCAAGGCATGCGTAACCGCAGGCATGAATTGGTCGCTACACAGCGACGTAACTTGTACACTCGCCGCCGTTTCGGGTTGGTAGCAGACTCCACGAGTTGGTCAATAACTCGAACGTGGCTCCGTCCAGGTAGACTCTGCCTAGGAAAGCAACTTACTGGCTTCCCAGCCGGGTGCGTATTCGCGCTGGATGTATTGACGCAACTCCGGTCGCCCCCGCACCGCGAGTTCGGATGCATTCCAGTGCAGTTCTTGGTCTGGAAATCGTTGAGCCAGCACGCCTAGCAAAATGGTCTCGGTCATCGGACCAGCCAACTGAAAATGGGATTCGCAGCGCGGCAGCTGCCCCTGTACTGCCTGATACCACTCCAGGTAGTTGTTCTGGTTGGGAGCCCGCGGCAAACTCGGTTCTGGCCAGGCAAAGCCGTCCAACTGACTGTCGGATTGCAAAAGCCATTCTGGACGGCTGCGGTTGAAGAATAGCTTGCCGCGATCGCCAATAATCACACTTCCAAACTTCTCGAAGTCCACGTCGCCAAGAACTTCGGGACCTGGGTGATTGTACTCGTCGTTTGCCTTGTTCAGCTTCCAGGACTGCCGGTCAAATTGTGCGTTCACAAAACCGTCGTACCAGAAGATCTTGAAGCCATCCGGCGCGCTGTAGTCGTTCGGCGCGAACGTCCAAGTTATCTTTGAATTGATGGGTGGAGAAACGGCAGTCGCTCCATTTTGTTCCGCCTTCACACTGACGGGCGCTCCCGGGTTCATGGACCAGTAGCCAACATCCATGATGTGGCAAGCCATGTCACCCAAAGCACCGGTTCCATAGTTCCACCAGCCGCGCCAAGCAAAGGGTGCGATTTGCGAGCTGTACGGCACACTGGGCGCCGGCCCTAGCCATTGCTTCCAATCAATGGCTCGCGGCACCTTTTCAGCCTCGGGAGGTTGGGCAAACCCTTGGGCCCAAATGGGACGATTGGTCCACGCGTGAATCTCACGCACTTTGCCAATTAACCCCGCCCGAATCAACTCCACGCAACGGCGCATGTGATCATTCGCATGCGCCTGATTGCCCATTTGAGTTTGCACATCCGGCTTGTCGGCGGCCAGCTTGGCCAGCTGCCGAGCCTCCCAAATGCCGTGCGTCAGCGGTTTTTGGCAATAGACATGTTTGCCGGCCTGCATGGCCTGGACAGTGGCATGAAAGTGATGGTGATCGGGGGCGGAGATCAGGACTGCATCGACTTTGTCTCCCAATTCCGCCAACAGCTGCCGATAGTCCCGCGAGAACTGAGCCTGCGGATATGCATTGCGGACCTCGACCATACCCTTGGTACGTTTGTCCTTGACCTCGGACAGTTGTTTGACGTCGACCACGTCGGCCAAAGCAATGACATCGAATCCAGCCTTGGCGGCTTCCTGCAAATCAGCTTTCCCCCTGCCGCCCGCGCCGATACCCAACAGCGTTGGTTTCTCAAGCCGTCCACGGGCGATCGTGGGCACCATCGATAGGCTGCTGGTAGCGGCCAGCGCGCCACCGGCGGTGCGTAAGAAACTGCGTCTCGCAAAACGACTGCTCATTGACTCGACTCCTCTTGGTGTGTTGCTGCATCAATTCTGGTAGGGCTGGCAAACCGCCTAATCGGTTCGCACTTCCAACACTTGCCTGATTTCGTCCGCCTTTAATGCTCGATCAAAGACAGCAATCTCATCCAATCGCCCTTCCCAATTGTCTTGGCCGTCACTGCGGCCGCCAAAAAACCAGGTAGCCAGGTTGGCCGCCTGTGGTAGGTCATCAACTTCTATCTCCGGCTCGTCTTTTCCCGCCAGAAAAACGGTCGCTCGACGACCTTGGAATACCAAAGCCACGCGGGCCCAGTGCCAACGCTCGATCAATTCAGAGCCCAGCATAGGGTCGTTCAATCCACATTGCAAAGCAAGGCGTCCCGATCCGTCCAAACCCAAATGCAATCCTTGCCGCCCCGTGCGATAGGGATGATCTCGCGAACACATCCAGCCAGCGATGGAACGCGCCTTGAGCGGCATTCCATTCCAAAACGACAGCACGACCGTGCCCTCGCCCGACAATTCTGGCAGCAAGCATTTCATTCGCCCGCCCGCGAAATGGGGGCAGCGATTAACGCTTTCGGTCCCGCAAAACGATTCCGAGTCCGGGCCCTCCAGGAAGAAGAGCACGCCCGGTTCATATTGGCCATGGCGTTGGTGGCCGGAAGCATCCAAAGCAGTAGGCGGGCTAAACTCATGCAGGCGCCAGTACGCCAGCGGTGCCAAGGCTTGAATCTGCTCGGCGAATCGGCCGGTGTCGGGACGAACGGCTCGCCGCGGGCGGGCGAACAAATGCTCCAGCATGTCGAGCGCCGTGGCGACGATTCTCGGCTCAGCGGTCACTTCCAAGCCCGCAGAACGGGCAGCCCACGTGTTGTAGCCGCCCAGCGGATGTTGCTCGGGTGGAGGAATGTAGCCGTCGCCCCCGTTGGCCAATTCAATCACCATCGTGTGCCGAGCCGGGCTTTGCTGCTTTAGCTTCAAGCCGGTCAACGCATAAGTCTCATTAGGAGTGGTGGCAATCGCGATATCCCCAATTCGGATCGCCTGAGTAACGATGTCTGTCGTTTGGCGCTCGTGCAAGAAGATCTGTTCGCGAGCGTAGATTTCGGGCTGGCTTTCCGGCAGCCGGTCTCCCATGTCATCCACCACTTGCTGTGCCCAAGTCAGCCGCTGCTGATCGGGTACCCGATAACGCATGGACAGTTCGGACTGCGACATATCCAGCTGCGAATCTGATTGGTACTGCGCCGACCGGTAGGCTTCGGCGGCCACGGCGACCAGTCCCAGAGCATATTCATTGATGGACGGCTCGTTGTCCTCGGCCGCACCGGTGGCTGAGCGCATGTAGTCGCGGCGCCAAATGTCTCCGCTGCAACCATGAGACATAATTACCAACGGGTTTGCGCCCGGAGATTCTTGCTTCAAACGTTGCTCCAACTGGTCACAGAACAAACCGAAGTAATCCGCACTGATGGCCTGCTCACCGCCAAAGTAATGCATCGAGAAATTCGCTAGCACCGCCAACGGTTGACCGTCGGGCGTTTGAAATGCGATCAACGCCAGCTCCGGATCTTCGGGTCCGCTCGGCCCGACGACATCGTCAGGATTTCGCGCCGCATGCATGCTGGCCCGCACGGTGGGATTGCCAAATGGGTCGTCGGCCAATCGATCGGGGCGGCGCACCCAACGCCGAAGCGCGGTGAATTCGGGAGCCATTCCAGATCCCCAGCCGATGCGGCAGGGTTGCAAGTCGGCCTCGGCCGCCGCCAGCGCTTCCGCCAGTTTGTGGCGTATAAAGGGCACGTAGATTGGATCCGCGTCCGTCCCCAACCCCCCCTGGCTAGACGGCGCCGTATGCGTGTGAGTGGCTGAGATCATAATGCGATCGGGCCGCAAGCTGGTCTGCGACGCAGCCAGCTGTTTCGCCTCGTCGCATAACGTCCGAGGCAACATGCAACTATCCACCACAACCAGCCCAATGCGCTCACGCCCATCTTCGATCACCAGCGCCCGGGCATGAATGCGGGTGGTAATTTGATCGGCCGTACGCGAACGCATGCTGCCGTTGACCAGTACAGGTAGCTGCTGCGGAGAAATATCGACTTTGGCCACCCCGACGCGCACGTCGGCCGAGACAGATCGGTCGAACACTCCCAGCATCAGCCACGCAAGCGCTAGCCAATTGCAAATCTGATGAAACGGAGCGTGGATTTTAATCATGACAAGGCCGCCTTGGATTGCCCGAAAAATCTACTTCAGCACATCTTGGAGAAACGCGTCGATGTCGTCCACGACTTGCGGCATCCAATCGGCGCGGTTCCAGTGCCCATGCTTCGCCCCCTCGTGGATGACTTGGCGGGCCGTGACGCCCACGGACTTGAGCTTCTGCAGACTCGGTGCGTCGCGTTCAGGATTGTCCAAGCTGCCTGTCAAAAACAACAGCGGCGGCGTATCTGCGGAGATTTTTTCGTAGGCATCGGCCAGGTGGTAGACGTCCGGCGCCTCATCGATGGTCTTGCCAAGCCACTGCGTAGCGTTGGAAACCATTCCACTGTGCGAGCGTTCGGCCACGCTGCCCGACGCAATTTGCGTTGGCCCGGCCATCACCACAGCAGCCGCCAACTCCGACGAGCC
Source organism: Pirellulaceae bacterium (assembly GCA_028289675.1). Classification (GTDB taxonomy): domain Bacteria; phylum Planctomycetota; class Planctomycetia; order Pirellulales; family Pirellulaceae; genus Aureliella. The sequence goes on along the minus strand of JANQOL010000489.1, from coordinate 7,292 downwards.
GGCAACTTGCGGATGGTCACCCGACAGAATCTCGCCGGTCGGCTGCAAAGCATCTACGTTTGATCCCGTGGCCATCAAGCCGACGAGATGCCCTCCCGCAGAGCCACCGACGGCAGCGATCCGAGTGGCGTCAACCCGGAAACGTTGCGCGTGAGTCTTCAAGAATCGAGTGGCCGCGTTGCAATCTTGGATACCAGCCGGAAAGTGGGCTTCATGTCCGAGTCGATACTCGATGGCCATCACGGCATAACCACGCTCCGCCAACCGCAGGGCCAAGGCGCGAAATCGGTTCTTATCACCGTGCAACCAGCCTCCGCCATGCACCAATACAATGCCCGGATGAATTCCGGCGGCACGCGGTGAAAAGACGTCACAAAGCAACTTGCGCGATGCAACTTGGCAGTACACCAGGTCCAGATGCGCTTCGACATCGTCGGGAATGGCCGTTGATGGCCGGCCGTCCATCTCTGCCAATTGGCCGTTCATGGGCGGGTTCGGCGGAATAGCGTAGCTTCGCATCCGCTGCCGCATCAGCCCGCCAAAGGTACTGATGTACAAATCCAACCCGTGTTGACCACCCAGCACACAATTGATGGGACGCTCCGGTGTAGTAATGCGATCTAGCAGCGTTCCGTCGGCGTTCCAAATCCACACGTCGTTGGCACCCGCACAGTAGACGTTGCCCGCTCGATCGGCGCACATACCATCGGCCAAGGCCCCTTTGGCGCCTGGCTCCAACCGCGCGAACTCCCGAAACGAACCGACTTGTCCCTGCCGGATCTCGGCCTCCAAGATTTGACCGGGCCGGTAGGCCGATACGTACAGCCGACTACCATCCGGCGAGAGTGTGATACCGTTGGGCGTTTCAATCCCGGACGCCGCAACGCTCACCTGGCCATCGGCGGTGATCTGCCGCACTTCACCCTGCTTGGTCAGGGTGACGTACGCCGTGCCGTGAGCGTCCACTACCAAGTCATTTGGCCGCGCTCCGTCTTCGAACTCAACCCAAGTCTCCAGCTTTCTCCCGCGCAATTTGAGGACGCGTGCTCCAGGGTTGTCAGCGACATACAACTGGCCGAGCTGAAAGAATGTGCCGGAGAAGGCTCCCTGGTCTTCACTGGCCAACTCCCAGGGCTGGTCCTTAACTTGAGTTCGAAACCGATACAGTTTCTTGTTCTTGACATCGGGTACATACAGCACGTTGCCGCTAGCAGCGGCTCCATCGACCAAACCGAAATCCGATCGAACGGATTCCAGATCAAACGTTCGATGGACTGGAGAAGTTGGTGGCTGAGCCACAGCCGGCGCGGCGCAAATCGCCATCAATACCGCCATGATGAAACGTCTACGCATAAGTCAACGCCGTCGGTGAGAGAAACTGAAGGTGGGATTGTCCAGCAGTTTACCTTCCGGCGCAGCTCGATTCCATCGTGTCGAGCTTTCGTCACTAAGAATGTGAAGAACAACTTGGCGAAGGACTCCACCGTAGCGTTGTCCGGCTGAGCGGCGGTTCCTTTAAGCTGGACTGGGCGTAAGTTGTTCAAGCGTCAACTTGATTTCTTCAAGCTCACCGCCGAATTGGTCAATCAATCGGAAGGTCACGCAAGGTTGGTCAGCTTCCGTGTCAAAGGTGAATTCTCCAAATGCGATGAAGTCGTTTCCAGCTTGGTCCTGCCCGCTATAGCCAAATAGTTGTTCGGGACAGTTCTTGACGATGCCATCGGGGCCCGAAACACCACCCAACGTCGCGGGCTCAAATTCGTAAAAGCTGTACCCCGACGGCCTGGGAATCCGAAATCCTCGCGCCCCGTGTCGATCTCCGCTGACTAGCAATACGCCGCTGATCTGTGACTGTTCGACTAGGCTGAAAATCTCTTCGCGCGCTTCGGTGTCCCAGCTTCCCCAACTGTCCTTCGCTTTGGACACGTAGTCGCTCCACATCGTGCCACTACTGATCACTTTGAACGGTGCCGATGATCTTCGCAGTGTGTCTTTCAGCCACCGGAGTTGCGGCTCGCCAAGATACGAGTGTTTTTGCCTTCGTCGATTGCCATCCCGACAAGACCTTGTGTCCAGCATAACGACCTCGACGGGACCGATCCGCGAGCTGAAGTAAATGCCTTCGCGCGAGTCTTCAGTGGGTGGATTATTCCAGTTTTCTCGATAGACGCTTCGTACGCGGTCTCGATCCTTGGCAGCAAACCGCGGTGGAATACCGCTGAGATCGTTGTCAAAGTAATCGTGATCGTCCCAAGATGCATAGATCGGTACGTGAGACGACAAGTGTCTCCAAGCTTGCGCAACATCCCGCAATTGATAGTCGGCACGATGCATGTTGACTTCGTTGTTGCGATCGTCGACAGCGATATCGCCGAGCAGCATCATGGCATGCGGTCGACGGTCACGTATGGCTTGCGATAGATTCTGATTGTGAACGCCGATCTTGTGAAAACACGATCCGAAAGCGATTCGAAATTCGCCTTTCTGGCCATTTGCCGGGGCGGTGACGAAACTGCCTTCACCGACAACAGTCTGCTGATGTCGGACTTGATAGGTGTAGGATCTGTTTGGTGACAGGTCATCGACAACCACACGCGCAACTTCACCGGCGCGATACCTAGGGGCTGTGTAAGTCTTGCCAAGGATAGAAACAAAAATCGGATCTTCGGTTGCAGGCCGCAGCCAAACTGTAACCCCGCGATCAGTTAGGTCGCCCAACAGTGGACCGCCCATCAAGGCCAAATTTTGTCGCGCGGCTGCAGCTAGGATTGCCGGATGTGAAAAGTCAGCAGCGGAATCGGATTCAAAAACCTGTCGAGCGTCCAGGTAAAATTGACGCCAGTGGCGAGGAGGTTTTCCGTAGCTGTCGAGCAACTGCGTGTCGACCTCCAAGGTACCTTTATGAGCCTCGCGCAAAGAAACACGAATCTTTCGTTCAATTCCGCGAGCACTGGCACCGCGAGCAAATGTCAGGAGGCCTCCCAGCGCGTGCAGGAAAGGGCGACGTTTCATTTCTCTATCTCTCGTTCGCTAACCGCAATCACGACTCATTTCGACCGGCAGAGAATTGACCGAGTTGGTGGCACGTGTTTTCTTCGCACCTCTCCAAGACTCGCACTCCAAGTCGGTTCACCCAAATTATATCAGTGACCTCTACCGCGCGCGGAATGGTCGTGGAAGATATACTTGCATGATCTGGATCGGCTGTGCTTGACGCGGGAAGGTCGATTGTCTGATCGCCAAATGGTCGTCGACTGACGATTGCACTATCATCCAAGCGATATCCAAGTCGTGGACGAGAAAGCCGTCGCGTCGGGAACCGCTCGACTCCGGGACTCTTGTAGTCTCAACCGAGAGAATTTTGCTTCATGGAAAGTCACTTCAATTCCGAATACCCTTCCGTCGAACACCTGCGTGCCAAGGCCAAGTCTCGCATGCCGGCGTTCGCATATGACTACTTGGCGGCGGGGTGTTTTTCGGAAGTCAATCTCTCCCGCAACGCCAGTGACATCCGCGCAGTCCAATTGAAGCCGTGGTACCTCCGTGACTTCAGCGGGGCGGACCCGAGTGTGGAACTCTTTGGTGAAGTTTACGACGCGCCCTTTGGCGTCGCGCCCATTGGGTTGCAAGGGTTGATGTGGCCAAAGGCGTGCGAATATCTAGCTCAGGCCGCCGTGGACCACAGTCTTCCGTTCCTGCTGTCCACCGTCAGCACAGCCAGCATCGAGGACATTGCTGCGATCACCGGTGGAAAGTTCTGGTTTCAGCTCTACCACCCCACTGAGGACGAACTGCGCGACAAGCTTCTGGAACGCGCGTGGGAATCGGGTTGTCGCACACTCGTCATTCTGGCGGATACACCCACGTTCGCGTATCGTCCAAAAGAAATCAGGAATGGTCTTTCCATTCCACCGAGAATGACGTTTCGCAACATTGTTCAGATGTGCTTGAGTCCTTCGTGGTCACTGGGGCAACTGATCGCCGGCAAGCCCGAATTTCAAACCATGAAACCCTACATTCCCAAGGGACTGAACCTAAAGCACCTGGCCCAGTTTATGAACAGGACGTTTTCGGGAAGGCTGACCGAGGCCAAAATTGCGCCGATTCGCGAACAGTGGCAGGGTAAGTTGGTGATCAAGGGAATCGTCAATCCGGAAGACGCCGAAATCGCTATCAAGCACGGCGTAGACGGAATCATTGTTTCCAATCACGGCGGGCGGCAGCTCGATCGAGGACAGTCGACCGTTGTCCCTATGCATCGACTTGTGCCGGAGTTCAGCACTAAACTGAAGGTTATGATCGATGGAGGCATCTACTCCGGTGCGGATATCGCGGCCTGCCTGGCCTGCGGCGCCGACTTTACCTTCATGGGGCGCACGCCGATGTTTGGAGTCTGTGCCATGGGCCAGTATGGTGGGCACCACACCTTCGAGATGCTGAAAAAGCAATTTCAGCAAGTGATGGAACAAGTAGGCTGTGAAAAGCCAGGGGACCTTCCAAAGCATCTGATACCGGACAGCGTTCCTGCTTAGTGTTGTAAACCATGTCGCAGTTCTCCAAAACGAGATGGCTCAAGCTTCCCTCGGTTGTCTTGGCAGTTACGTGCACCGCGATATTTGGCTGCAGTTTCGTCCACGCGGATTCGCGTCCGAACGTCTTGCTGATTGCCATCGACGATCTCAACGACTGGGGGGGCTGCATGGGCGGCCATCCGCAGGCACGCACCCCCAACATCGATAGGCTGGCTCAGCAAGGCGTTCTATTCACGAACGCCCATTGTCAGGCTCCGATTTGCGGGCCTTCCCGAGCTTCTTTTCTGTCCGGTTTGTATCCTCACGCAACGGGCGTCTATCAGCAGCCCAACAAGGACTCTTTGTCGGAAGATCGATCGCACTTTCGGGGACATTTGTTGCCTGAGTACTTCGCCAGGCACGGCTATCACACGTTGGGCGTCGGCAAAATCACGCATGGCTATGCCGGCAAGCTGGCGTTCGATGAATACGGAGGAGACTTCCGCGGCTTCGGACCTTATCCACCAGGGCGAAAGCGTTTCAATTACTTTCTGCCAGATGTTCCGTGGTCAGGAACGTTGACCGATTGGGGTGCTTTCCCGGCAGTCGATAAAGAGCTGAGCGATCACATGGCGGCCGAGTGGGCGATCGAACAACTGGGGAGACAGTTTGACAAGCCGTTCTTTATGGGCGTTGGTTTCGTGCGGCCGCACGTTCCATTTTACGTGCCGCAGAAATGGTTCGACCTGTTTCCATTGGAGTCCATCCAACTGCCCGCGGTTCGCCATGACGATTTGGACGATGTCCCAGCCATCGGCCGTGCAATCCATGAAGTTCCCAAGTATCCGAAGCTTAGTTTCTTGCAAGCACAAGACAATCTTCAATTCCGCAAATGCGTCCAGGCGTATCTGGCATGCATGGCCTTCGTCGATCATCAAGTTGGCCGAGTTCTCACCGCATTAGAAGAGAGCCCCGACGCCACAAACACGATTGTCGTGCTCCTTAGCGATCATGGATATCACTTAGGCGAGAAGAACCGAGTCTGCAAGCATTCGCTCTGGGAAGAGGCCACTCACGTCCCGCTGTGTTTTGCCGACTTGCGTCCGAAAACATCACGTGTCATCGCCACCAATGTCGACTGCAATCTTCCCGTGGGACTTATCGACCTGTATCCGACGCTGACAGATCTCTGCGGATTGCCGCGCAATTCCACCAATCAAGGCGAGAGCCTGACAGGTGTCTTGCAATCTCCGAAGTCCGATACCTTGAAGCGTCGGGCAATATTGACCACCTACGCTCGCAACAACCATTCAATTCGAACAGAGCGCTTTCGCTACATACACTACGAAGATGGATCCCAGGAACTGTACGATCATCAACTGGATCCGCAAGAATGGAACAACCTGGCGGATGATCCAAGGTATGCCTCAGAAATCGCTCAGCTGAAAGCGTTCTTGCCGAAGTCAAACGCGGTCTATCATTCGAGCACCAGCACCTCGCCAATCAACGCCTGGTTCCAACGGCACTTCGAGGAACAGTAAACCACCGAACGGACCACCTGTAGCTACTCACCGTCTTTTTTGCCGACCAGTCAATGCGCTTCAGCTCCAGTCCAAGGGTGCGTGCCAAGCGTCAAACAGGGACTGCCAAGAGGTGCTCAACAATGTGTTGCCACCGTTGCCGATATGAACGCCGGCTGCATCGTTGACTTGTCCCAAGCGGTAGAGCTGGGTACCCGCGAAAATTTCCGCTAGTTCGGATTCGTGTTTGGCGGCCACTTCGATCACAAAACGGCTGTTGCTTTCCGAAAACAACACCTCGGTCGAGCTGAGCCCACTGTCTGCGGCCAGCTCGGCAATATCGACCGATTGCCCGAGCTTCCCGGCAAAGGACATCTCGGCCAGAGCGACGGCCAAACCGCCTTCGCTCAGGTCATGGCAGGCGCGGATGACTCCACGGTGAATCGCCTGATGCAGCGCCTGAAACGTCCGCATGGCCGCATCGGGTTGGACTTGAGGCACACGGCCGCCCGACTGTCCCAACACCTTTAGCAAGTGCGATCCACCCAGTTCCGACCGGGTGGCGCCGACCAGATAGATGGGATTCCCGGCTTGCTTGAAGTCCATGGTGACGCACTTGCGCACGTCATCGATCTGGCCCAGGGCGCTGATCAACAACGACGGGGGAATCGCGAGGGACTGTTTCTCGCCGTTTTCGTCTTGCCAAGTGAATTCATTGTTCAAACTGTCTTTGCCGCTGATGAACGGGGTTTTCCAGTGCACGGCAATGTCATGGCAGGCCAGCGATGCCCGCACCAGAGAGCCCAGAGTGTCGGGTCGGTCGGTATTACCCCAGCAGAAATTGTCCAAAATGGCGATGCGATTTGGGTCTGCGCCGACGGCGACCGCGTTGCGCACCGCCTCGTCAATGGCGCTCGCCGCCATGTGATAAGGATCCAAATCTCCGTAGGCCGGGTTCATCCCGCAACTGATGACCACACCACGGTGGCTGTCCAGTCGGGGACGAACGACCGCTGCGTCGCTGGGACCGTCCTGGTCGGGACCTACCAAGGGCTTGACCGCGCTGCCGCCCATGACTTCGTGGTCGTACTGCCGAATAATCCAGTGCTTGCTGGCGACGTTCAACGAACTGAGGATGCCGCACAACGCGTCTTCCAAAGGCTGGCCGGCCAATTCCGGTACTTCGGTGTCGACGATCGGCGGTGGTTGGTACGTGGCGTCGCGAATCACTGGCGGTCGGCCATCGTGTAGGAACTCCATC
>JANQOL010000483.1 GCA_028289675.1 Pirellulaceae bacterium | reverse complement strand
CCAGATGAAAGGCCCCGCGCCGCTGTGGCGTTACCAGGTGTGCGACCTGCGTTCGCTTGCCGGCCTCCAATTCTAGACGGTGATGCGGCGGTTGAATGTCCAATCCGTCCGCGGCATCATCGGCCAGCATCACGCGGATGCGGCGCTTGTCGCGATTGTCGATTGTCAGTTCCACAGGATGGCGATTGCTCAAGCTGGCTACGCGCTGCATGTCGCGAGAGACGTGCACATTGCGAATCGACGGCAGAGTAAGTAAGTCGGCCACCGCAATTAGCGCGACAATGCCGCCCGCGATGGCGACCATCATCCACCACCACTCCGGCAACCAAGGTAACGGCAAAGCCAACAACAGCGGCAGACTTGCCGCGTAGGCCAGCCGCTTCGTGGGATAGATCGACTGGAAATAGATCAGCAGTGCCAGGGGAATGAGGCACGCCAGCAACACAGTCCATGGTGTGATGCCCAAGTCGATTAGCGAGAATTGCGATTCGGCGTTGGCGTTCATGCGATGTAATGTATTGGCGGTAAGGTTCGCCAGCTCGGTACGTAATAGACGGAAGGTTGGGTAACGCGTTATCGACAATCCAGCCAGCGTTCTCCGCTCAGACGGCAGCTCCCCGCGGCACTTCGATGCTGCGGAGCAGTTGTTGCAGTTGATCGTCGACGTTCAGTCCTTCGACCTCCGCCTCGGCCGTCATGATGACGCGGTGTCGCAGAGCTGGCAACGTGATGTCAACCACGTCGTCAGGTGTTGCATAGTCACGTCCACGGAAAGCAGCCAAAGTGCGGGCACCCTGCATGAGCGCTAAACCTGCGCGTGGTGAGGCTCCCAGATGAAAACTTGGCCACTCGCGGGTCTGTCGCACCACTTTGTTGATGTAATCGACCAGCTGAGGCTCTATCCGTACTGCAGCGTTCGCGGCAATTTGTTGCATGATCTCCTCCGGTGAGGTGATGGTTTGCAGTTCCGATTCCATGCGGCTATTCAAATCGACTTGTTCACTATGTAGCGTCAAGATACGGGCTTCCTCCTGCTCGTCCGGATAGTTAACCACCACCTTGAACATAAATCGATCCAGCTGGGCCTCGGGCAAATTGTAGGTGCCTTCACTCTCGATTGGGTTTTGGGTAGCCAGCACCAGAAACGGGCGTTCCAGCACGTGACTAGTACCGTCGACCGTGACGCGATACTCCTGCATGATTTCCAGCAGAGCCGCGTGTGTCTTGGCCGGTGAACGGTTGATTTCATCGGCCAACAGCAGTTGCGTAAAGACTGGGCCGGGACGGAATCGAAATTCTTGAGTACGCACATCCAACAGGGGCGCGCCCGTAATGTCAGACGGCATCAGGTCAGCCGTAAATTGAATGCGACCAAAACGACAACCCAAGATATGACCCAGCGCGCGTACGAACAGGGTCTTACCCATGCCGGGCAGGCTTTCGATCAATACGTGGCCGCCCGAAAATAGAGCCACCATGGTCGACAACACCAGTTCTTCTTGGCCGACGTACAGCTTGTGGAGTTCCGTTGATATGGCTTGAAACAGCTCTTGGGTAGTTCGCATTAATAGGACTTCGCAGGTGGACTTGAGGGTCAGTAAACGGCTTACGGTTGAGTGGGCGGAGGTCGGTGTTCACTGGCGTCACGATCACTGGTCTGTTCGTCACTCGCCAATGGAGTGCTTGCCTGTGGAGTGATCACCGGTGCATCGTTTGACACTCCAGTGTTCGAGGCTGTTGTGTCAGAGGGCGTTGTGTCAGAGGATGGAGCGGAAACAATTTCCGCCGTCGGTATCGCATCGGCAGCCGTGTTGGAGCCCGTTGCCGGAGCCTCCAGCTCGGATAGCCATGCCGGAGGCGATTCGTGACGCACTTGTTTGAAGTACTCCGCGATCACCGACCTGGCATGGTTGATGTCGCGAGCTTCAAACAGCAACCGGCCCAGGGCATCGACGTGCAATCCAAAGTTCGTCACACTACGCCGGCGGAGCTCTTGGGGGCGTCCCAAGATCGGGAACAGCACGGCGCAGATGAGTACTCCCAGCAAGGCAGCTGGCATGGTGATCGCACTGAGCGGCCAAACCGTCAGCATTTCCAGCCCAGCGGCCTTGGGATCACCTTCGACGTTTTCCATGATCAGCAAACCGTTGTCGTCATAGGCCAAAAGCGCCACCCGCTTGGCAGGTAAGCACGCTTCGACTAACCGAGTGCCGACCTGACGATGGAGCGGGTCGACCAGGGACGCGTTCAACAGCGGCGCCCCATTGG
>JANQOL010000440.1 GCA_028289675.1 Pirellulaceae bacterium | reverse complement strand
GCCCCGGCAAAAAGTCGGCCAACCGCCGTCGCGATTCTGCAACTTCAACAGCCAGCGCAAACCGCGGGCAGCCGCCACTGCCACCTCGTGCTCCAGCCTCGCGTCCTGCGGTTCAAAGTTGACGGACGCCAAGGCCAGCAGTGCCGCTGGCGTATCATCCGCATCCGGCACCGCTCCGCTTAAATTGGTCCAGCCCCATCCACCTGGATTTGCACCGGTGAACGGATGCCTTGACTTATGTTGGCAACTCAACAGCCACCGAATGGTGCCACTACGGATACGAATCAAGTCCGTACCGGCAACCGAGACAAACGGCCTCGCTTTTCCCTCCGTGTTCGCCGCGGCTGCGTCCGTCGCTGGCAGATCTGTCTCCGTCTCGTGCGCCCGAGGCGCCAAGGACAATCGAGGACACTTGCGCGCGAGCGCGCCGATACTGAGGCTCGTTACCCAAGTGGCCAAATTGGTGTCGATGGGCCAACTGCCGTCGGCCAACCGAGAGTCTAGGAGGAACCGCAGGCAGTTTTGAGATACAGGATGCGTACCCTGACCGATGGCTGCCAAGTTCATTAGCACAAAGCTGGTCAGCGGTACTGCTTCCAAGTAACCACCACTGGCCGGTTGCATGTTTTGCAAAACCTCCAAAGTTGGCTTCTGTGCTCGACGGCGAATTGCTCTCGTCAGCGGATTCCTTGGTGGTGCCAGTTGGAAGCGGGCTTGGCCGATGGCCACCAAAGCTGGAATCGCGTAGCTGACCACCGGCATGCGCGCCAGTCGATACCAATCTTGCGGTAGCCAGGCGGCTTCGAAGGGAAGCGGCGCAACTCGCGTCCAGGGTATCAGGCCGGCTAAGGCGCAGTTGCACATGATGGGGACGACGAACGTTTTGTCCTTGCCATAGCGTCTTTTGAGGCCTTCCCATTGGCCTTGTTGCCGGACGTAGTCCCACGCCCGCCGCGTCGCCGAGTCAGCCTGGCTATCCGCCGGGTTGTCGGGAGTCCGCACCATGTTCCAAGCCGCCAAGACCAACAAGGTGGTGGCGATGTTCGAGTGGCTCCGATCCGTGTCGCCAAATCCCCCATCGGCGTTCTGATGGTCCGCCAGCCAGCGGCAGCCTTGTTCGATCGCCGTGTTGACGGTTTCTGGACACGCATCTCCCAAGCACTCGTGCTGGCGCATCTGCACCAACCCGCTGACAGCCGTCGCCGTCGATAGTGCCGAGGTTGAAAGTTGTCCTGTCCAATGCGTACCTTCGGGACTGGACTGAGACAGCAGATCGTCCTCGACAACCCGCCATGCCGAATGCAGTTGTTCGAGCCACTGCGACGCCGGTTGAGATGACTCGGCTTGAGATGATGCCGGGGAAGATGTTGTCAAGTTGGCTTGTAACACGACCTATCTCAACCGGTTTTTGGCATCTGGCAAGAGCGGACCGGCATCGTCACCAGTCGCAGTTCTGATTGCCGGTACAACTTGGCGGCATCCACCATGGTCGCTCGCCGCGCGGTATCAGCAGACGCTCGGAATCCCATTGTAGAAAGCTTGCCGGGGGCATGCTAACCGGCTTGTGGAATTCGATCGCGTGCTTCAAACTGCATGCGGTGCAGGTCAGCGCGATCCCTTTCCCTCGAACGCCGATTCCCTCGGGCTACTGACTTTCCTCGGGCTACAGGGCCAACCGGTCAGGTGGGCGGTCCGGATCAGGGAGGGCAAGCCGGCGAGACAATTCAGCTACCGATGTCCCAGGCTCCAAATATCGAACAGGTGGCGCAGAAACTGGGTGTGGAAGACCTCCGCGCCGCGACGGATGGCTTGCGGGAAACGCTCAACAGCGGTGTTCCCGAAGATTTGGTCCACATCTATTTCAACCAGCTCGAGCGATATCTCCCCGGCCTGCCCGAGCGGGACCGTGTGCTGGCCAACATGCAACGCTATTTGGCCGGCAGTCGTTCGCCGCAATCCTGCCTCAGTTTATTCGAACGCGAACCTGAAGCACTTCAAACTTTGCTACGGCTGTTTTCGACCAGTCAATATATGGCGGAGCTACTGATCTCCGACCCCGACGTGTTCGAATTGCTGCGATTAACCGACGGCCAGCCGGTGGCCGCGAACGTGTTGCGCGACGAGATCCTGGCCGAGGTTCAGTCGGCGGGCGACCGCCGTGCTGTCATGCGCGTGCTGCGAGATTATCGGCACCGGGAAATGTTGCGGATTGCCTACGGTGATTTCATCAACGAGCAACCTGTTGATACGGTCATTGAACAGATTTCCATTCTGGCTGAGTGCATTGTGCAGGCGGCAGTAGCCGGGGCGGAACGCGAACTCGCCTCGCAACGCCAGGCTCCCCAACACCCCGACGGCCAACCGGTGCGATTCGGTGTGTTGGCGCTCGGTAAACTGGGCGGTGCGGAGTTGAATTACTCCAGTGACATAGATTTGATTTTTATCCGCGAGGCGCTCGACGGTTCTCCGGCCTGGCAAAAGCAAACCGTCAGCGAATCGTCAGCGGATGAGTATTTTCAGCGATTAGGGCAACTCATCATTCGTCTCCTGACGGAGTCGACGACGCGTGGAGTCGCTTATCGCGTGGACATGCGTTTGCGTCCCCATGGTAAACAAGGAACTTTGGTCATCAGTTTGCCCGATGCGGTGGCCTATTACGACGCGGCCGGCCGGACCTGGGAACGCCAAGCGTTTATCAAGGCGCGGCCCATCGCGGGAAATCTGGAACTAGGAGGCGAGTTGCTGGAGCAGCTGACTCCATGGATCTACCGCCGCTACCTGATGCGGGCCGACATTACCGGCATCGCCGCACTCAAACGGCGCATCGAACACCGCTCGCGCCGCGCCGGTGACGATGAACGCAATGTCAAATTAGGGCACGGCGGCATTCGCGATATCGAATTTGTAATTCAGTTCCTGCAATTGTTGCACGGGGCCGATCAACAGGAGATTCGTTGCCCCGGCACTCTGGACGCCATTGTCCAGCTGCAGCAGGCCGGCTGCATTACCGCACAAGAGCAATCCATCTTGTCGGACAACTACCGGTACCTGCGCCGCGTCGAACACCATCTACAAATCATGTTTGACCGGCAGACCCACACGTTGCCAGCCGAACAAGCAGCGTTTAACCGTCTGGCGCGGCGCATCATCACCGGCGCGACTGACGAGGCTGCGGCCGGTCGCGAGCTTCGACTGCAGCTGGAGCAGCGGACCGGTCGCAATCGTCAGGTTCTAGACCATCTATTGCACGATGCCTTTTCCAGTTTCGGATACGACGAGAGCGCCATTGCGTTCCCGGAAAGCGATCTCATCCTGGATCCGAGTCCCAGCGACGAGGTCATCGCTTCAACGCTGGCTCCCTACGGATTCTCAGATCCCGCTGCCGCGTACCGGCATTTGCAGGAGCTGGCTGTCGAGACGATTCCATTCTTGTCCACTCGCCGCAGCCGGCACTTTTTGGCGGCCATCGCACCGAAGCTGTTGGCGGCCATTGCCGCCACACCGCACCCGGACGCAACCTTGATCAGTCTGGCAAACGTCAGCGCTTCTCTCGGCGGCAAGGCCGTGTTATGGGAGCTCTTCAGCTCGCATCCGCCCTCGATGGATCTCTGTATCCGTTTGTGCGCAACCAGCCCTTACCTGGCCACTGTGCTGACCAGCAACCCGGGCATGATCGACGAACTGCTGGATTCGCTGATGCTGGCGCAACTGCCGAGCCATGACGAACTGTCCGAAGGCCTGAGCAAGTTGTGCCGCGGCGCCGTGGAAATCGCACCCATGCTGCACAGCTTCAAAAACTCGATGCATCTACGTGTCGGAGTTCGCGATATTCTGGGCAAGAGCACGATCGCCGAAACGCACGCCGCCCTGTCCGACATCGCCGAAGTGTGCATGGAACAGGTCATTCACAATGAATTCCATCGGCTGGTGCACCAATTGGGGGTGCCTGTCTGCCGGCCTCAACCGGATGTTGAACAAGCTGCGGAGCTGGTCGTACTGGCGGTTGGCAAGCTGGGAGGTCGCGAGCCCAACTATCACAGTGACTTGGACGTGATTTTCTTGTTTGACGACGAGGGGTTCACCAAGAGTCTGGTGCCAAATCGACGGTTCGAGCCGACAACCAACCGCCATTTTTTCAATCAGTTGTGCCAGCGCGTGATCCAGGCGACCACGCAAATCGGCACGATTGGTCGCTTGTACGACGTGGATGTCAGACTCCGGCCGCTGGGACGTAGCGGTGAGTTGGCGATTACCATCGCTGACCTGGAAGGTTACTTCCTGGGCGGAACCGGACAAATTTGGGAGCGCCAAGCGCTGTGCAAAGCGCGACCGATTTGGGGTAGCTCCCCGGCGCGGGCATCTGCAATGGCAAGCGTCACTCGTGTACTAACTCAGTTGCAATGGGATCCGCAATGCGCCCAG
>JANQOL010000425.1 GCA_028289675.1 Pirellulaceae bacterium | reverse complement strand
TGGCAGTACGCTGATCCGTCTGTATGATTGCCGACACCTGTGGCTCGACCAATGCCACTTGCATCATGCCGGCGCCGAAGGACTCACCGCGAACTCGCGCGATACGAGTCATCTATTTATCACGCGAAATCATTTTCACGACTTCACCAACGAACGGGCTACCGGCGAGGCGATGTACCTGGGCGCCAATCAGGGCCAGGTGGCTATGTCGTATTCCGTTATCGCCCACAATCACGTGCACGACTGCGGCGGTCGGCAAGGCGATGGCATCGAAGTCAAGCAAGGTTCGCACCACAACTGGATCTATGGCAATCATGTACACGATACCAACTACCCTTGCATTATCGTCTATGGAACAGGCGGGCAAGGAAAAAACGTCATCGAACAAAACGTTTGCTACCGCAGCGGAGACAATGTTCTGCAGGTCCAGGGCGAAGCCATCGTCCGCAATAATTTACTGATCGATGGTGCCGGCGCCGGCTTCGCCAGCACGGATCACCAGGGCAAGACCAGCAACTTGAGCTTCGTGCACAACACCGTTATTTCGCGCGGGCGCGGAGTGAACCTTAGCAGTTGGAACAAGCGAGCCAACATGCTGTTCGCCAACAACGCCGTCTATACGGACAACGGTGAGGCGATACGATTTCCGAGCGGCGCCGATGGGGTTGCGATTTCGGGTAACGTTGTCGTTGGAAAGGTCGCCGGGGTCGATACTGGGTTTGTCCTCGGCAGAGATTTGAGCGACTTTGCCGAGGTAACTTGGACCGCAAGTCGCCGCAGCGCTTGGCCGTCTAACCAGAGTCGGCTGATTGGCCAGGGTGACGCCAACCACACCGTCACGCGAGACATCTCTGGCAAAACGCGGGGACGGCAAATAGTCGCCGGTGCATTCGGTTCGCCGCGTTGACCGGATCGGGCAACGATAGCGATCTCGCCGTGCTCATGTCTAGACTCTTGAATCCGTTGACTGGTTCCAAGTCTCGCAAGAAAGATCGTCGAAGGCATTCGCGCCGGAGGCTGCGCGCAGAGCAGGCGAAGTGGATCCGTTCGTGATCTCCAGTACCGAAGACTTCGCGCCGGACATCGACAGCAAAGAATACGCTGCGTCCACCAACGAAGTCTTGGAATTGGGATCGGTCGACGCTGCTGAGCAGCCATTTCGTTGGTCCGCTGGAGTCCAGGCTTCAGCCGCCTAGGGTGGGGAGCGGTACTCGGACGGCTGAAGCCTGCGCTCCAACCCGGCCCGACGAATGTGGTCAGGTGTCAAGAGGCGCTCGGTCGTGGCGATCCTCGACGCGTGCAACGCCAAGTTGATCAGGGAGAATCCTGAACCGAACCGCCGTCAGGGTTGGATTCCGTGATCGGCTCGGCAGGCGGTGCACTCGGCTGCAAGGCGTTTAGTCCCAGCTCGATTTGTCGCAGGTCTCGGGCAGCTTGCAAAAGCTCACTCGACAACAACTGTTGTTCGGCACGCTCTACCGTCGCGAACTCGCGTTCCAAACGATTAACTAACGACCCAAGTTTCGCGACCTCTTGCTGCAGTTCGTCACGCTCGCCCAGTTCGTACTTGACCTGCAAAGCCTGCCACATGGCTTGCGGAGAAACCACGTCTGGACTTGGGCCCCGGCCCTTGAACGCCCACCAACCTGCGACCAGGACGAGCGTTAGCGCCAAAGCACCCATCAACGTCTGGAGCATTGCCGATCGTCGCCACGGAAGCCGCGGCACTCGGTGTTGCGTGGGTCGATTGAGGTGCGAGACATAGTCTTCGAAAAACCGCTCCAGGTCGGTAGCCGATTGAAAACGATCGGTCGGCTGCTTGGCCAATAGCGTATCTATGGTCCGCGCCATCGTTTTGGACATATCTGGATTCGACCCGCGAACGTCCCGAGGTCGTTGATGCAAGATATTGTGGATCGCACCCGCCGGCGTATCGGCCGCGAAAGGTTCCCCGCCTGTGGCCAGGAAATACAGCACTGCGCCTAGGCTGAATAGATCGCTACGATGATCGACCTCCAGGCCCCGTGCTTGTTCGGGCGACATGTAACTGAGCGTACCGGTCAACACGCCGGTCTGCGTCAGTGCGTCGTCCGAGTCGCGTCTTCGTACCAATCCAAAGTCAGTAATGATCACTCGGTTGATGTTGTTGTCCAGCAAGATGTTGCCCGGCTTGATATCTCGGTGCACCAGCCCTTGTCCATGTGCAGCGGCCAATCCGGAGGCGATTTGCAGACCGATGCGAGCTATCTCTCGTTCGGGCAATGGTCCCGATTTTTCGACCAGTTCTCGCAGCGATGGTCCGGCCACGTAAGGCATCACAAACCAAGGCATGCCCTGCGTTTCATCGACTCCATGAATCGCGATAACGTTGGGATGCAGGATGGCGGCCACCGCCCGCGCCTCTCGAATAAACCGTTGTTTCGCCGTGCCATGTCCAGCCAGACGGGGCAACATCATCTTGATGGCGACCGGACGCTGCAATTCATGATCGTAGCCTCGGAGCACCAATCCCATTCCGCCGACACCGATGATGCTCTCGACTTCATAGCGATCGAGGCGGCCCAACGTCTCGGGATGAGTCGGCGGCGCAAGGATACTGTCCAGCATGTGACGAATCGCCCGCGTCTCAAAGTCGCTGCCTGCAGCTGGCGAAGCAGCATGGTTGGTGCCGCTCGCGGTCCGTCCAGAAGAGGCCGCTGGTTCAAGAAACTCGGGCGACAAGCAATCGCGGTAGTGGTCCAGCCACCGCCGGTTGGCCAAGTCCAGCATGCGACTCTGGCAATGATCGCAGCTGGACAAATGAGTTTCCAAGTCCTCCTGATCCGGGTCGTCCGCAGCGCGGGCATCGGCATCGTGAATCAATTCCAGCAGCACGTCGTCGCTTGGGTGTTCTTGAATGGTCACGGCTCTATTCCTGCGGATTCGAGTTGATGAGGAATTGGCTGGTTTCCGCCAGGCGCCGCTGAACCTCGGCACGCAGTTTGGCAATCACACGTGAACGGGCGACGTAGACTGCACCCTTGGTCAGTTGCAGCTGCTGTGCCGTGGACTCAACGTCTTGCCCTTCGACTTCTGTCATCCAAAAGACTGTCCACGTCTTCAGTGCGACCTGTCCTTGAACGGACCGAGCGACCACGGCAAACAGTCGTCTCTTGAACTCCAGCTCGAAAGGCTGGCACTCCGACGCAGAAGGATGCTTGAGTAACGCCAAGTCTTCGGGCACCGCCGCGAGTGCCAGTGGATCTTTCGCGCGTCGCTTGAAGAAGTCGACCGTTAAATTCCGAGTGATGCAGTACAACCAACCCCGGAAGGTGGCATTCGGGCGGTCATGCCGGTAGTGGTCGATGGCATCGGCCACCCGACTCAACACCTCTTGAGTAATGTCCGTTGCGTCGGCATGTTGCAGCCCCTTGCGGCGGCAAATCTCAAAGACCAGTGGATAGTAGATCGCCGTGAACTCGTTCCAAGCTTCCGCGTCTTGCGGATCCTTGATCTTTTCGATCAAACTAAGTCGAGTCTTGGGATTAGCGTTCACAGCGATTACCAACGCGGGTTGCGGAACGGGCAGCCACCGGCTCGTCGAGTCAGTGGCTGCCCACGAGGTCAATTGCGTAGCAGCCTCACTAGCAGGCAGACGAGCTTACTGGGGCAGCCAAGCCGGCTGTCCTTTGGCGTCAGGCCGCAATAGCGTTGGGAATCTGCCAGACACGCGTGACGGCCAGCCCAAGTCATCCGCTTCGGCCTCGAGCACCTTGATCCGCAGCTCCAACATCTCTCGCTTAGCATCCCGACGCCGCTGCAGTTTGGTTCGCATCTCTTGCAACTTGGCCTGTAACTCGTCGATATAAGATTCGTATTGAGCCAGACGATCGTCGTAGTCCTGGCTCAGTAACTCCGTCAGCTTGTCGCGTGCCGCCGCCTCATCCGAGGCCGACTTGGCTTGACGCAGTTCGCGCGCCGCCGCTGCAATCTCCTTGTCCTGCTGTTGATACTCCGATCGCAGGTTGAGGTAGTTTAGTCCGGTGCTTGTCACTGCCCGCGAGACGATCGTCGGTTCGGACGATTGCTGTGTCGTCCGCAATGTGGCAACTCCAGCAATTTGACCAGCGCTGTCCTGGGCAGCGATGGTGCCCACAACACAGGCCGTTAACAAAGCGCCACCCAGCATGAGTAGTTTGGTATTTGTCATCTTTCAGTCTCCTAGCTATTGAAATTGAGGTTTTAGATTCTGTTCGAGCGTGCAAGTTACGAAGTCCTGGGCGCGAACCGCTCCAGCTCCTCGGAGGGTTTTCTAATTGGCTGCCAGTCGGTACTCACCAGACTTGAGCTCAGGCAGACCAATCTCGCGCCGTGCCTGATTTGCCAGCTCCAAGTCTTCGATCTGAGGCGGCAAGATGGTTTTCGATTCTGGATCGTAGCTTTGGTTGGTTCCGTACAACTGAGGTTGTCGCAAGATTTTGGCCCGCATATTGTCGACAAA
Organism: Pirellulaceae bacterium; assembly: GCA_028289675.1. Classification (GTDB taxonomy): domain Bacteria; phylum Planctomycetota; class Planctomycetia; order Pirellulales; family Pirellulaceae; genus Aureliella. The sequence goes on along the minus strand of JANQOL010000425.1, from coordinate 10,845 downwards.
CATGGCATAGTACCTGGCTGGCATGCGCCCAGCGCGAACTTCCGGCAGCAGCAGTTCGCACATCGCTTCCGTGTTGGCTTCGACCTGCTCTAACTTGACTGGGGGATGCAGCAGCAGGGTAAAGAGCCGATCACCTTTGGTGCCCAATCGAGCGGGCGAAGGATACCCATATTGTTTGATGATCTCGACCAGTTCGCGTCGATTTTCCATGTCGTTCTTCAGCTGCAACTGCTGCAACAGCGACTTGATCTCCGCTGACAATCGCCCTTTGCACTCAGCCATCGCCTGCAATTGCGCCTTGGCGTCCAACTGGCTCAAGCGGGCAATTTTCTCATCGTCAGTCGTTTCAAATGACAGATAGGACCTGAATTGTTGATCCTTATCCATGATGTGATCGATGCGGGCCAACAGTATCTCTCGATCCGCGTCCGTCAGCTCGAAAGCGATCTCTTGGCGAGGCGGTTGCTCGTCGAGACGATCATCTTCGGCTATTAGAGGGGGCGCCCAGCTGAAAGCGAGCACCACGGCTGCGTAGCGAAGCGTCTTTCTCATCTTTGACTCCTGGTTTAACGGGGGAAGAATCTCCGTGCTCGGGAGTACAACGACAAACCAGGCTCATCTTACAGAAGAAAGCGGAAAAAGTTTTTTGCGGGTGCACAATTCCACTGGGACCTATCTTTGCCGCCCCAAATGCGCGCTTTGTACGCGAATCTTCTTCTCTCTGCCCAATTGCACACCCCGCGAACTGGCCTCGTTTGGCGGTCCTATGCCGGCAAACACGAGCGTAGTGGTAGCCCGAATCCGCGGTGAACATTCCCCACTAACGCCCGCCGGCAACCATGAGCGATCCCAACTCCATTGTCGATTTTCTGGTGGAACGCAATCGGGACGCCAGCCGAGCCGCTCGACGTGATCTCTGGCACCAGTTCCAGCCCTTGGAACGTTACGAGTACACGGCGGAGCAGAACCTACGGCTGCTAGAGTTCTTGCGAATGGCGGAGACCATTCCGCAGATCCAGTTGATTCGGGGCACCCAGATTTATGACGCCAGCAACGATTTGCTGGTACGTATGCAAGGTACCGACACCGGGACCCTACATACCGGTTTCGGAGGAGATCAAGCGGTCGACGTGTTGCCCTATGCCACGTTCTCCATCGGGAATTTGGACGGGCCTGGCTTGACGCCGGTCGTCATCCAAACCGGTGCCAATCAATCCGAGATGCTCGTGGTCGCGGTGCCCAATGACACTGGCCAGTTGGATGTCGGCCTGTGGGAAACCAGCTACGAGTACGACACACCACCGACACCCATCGTTGTTGATACAGCCGACGACTCGCTGCTGGAGCGGTTCTTCGACGCAATTACCGAAGACGCGATGGAACGGGCGTTCTTAACGGCCGGGGATCAGTTCCTTCAGCCCGATTCGTTGTTCGGCGTAGGTTTGGATCTGTTTGTGGGCATCACGGTTTCGCTGGTGTTTCCTCCGGCCGGAACTGGCGTCTTGGTTCGTTCTGCGGTCGGAGTAGGGACGACCTTTATTTTCAACTTCTTGGACGCGCTGGTGGACGAAGTCACCTTATCGACGGCCGACAAAGCTCGTTTGAAGCAACTGCTGTTCGTTGGCGGATTAGTGCGTACTGGCTTTCATGTGTCCAAGTTGTTTCGTGCTCAAGGCATGTGCAAGAAGATTCAAGGTATCACCACCGGCGGAAACTTGGCCGTCAAGACCTTTGAACTTTCGCCCGTTGAAGAGTCCACGCACTTGGCTGGTTCCTTGGTGCGCAACTCCTTTGCCAAATCCATCTCGTTGTTTTGCAACCTCAAGTCGGCCGAATCGCGGCGACGCGAACAGTAAGCCGGCGGAGGCGATTGAGCCCCCAGGCCGGTCTTTATTCATTCAATTTCGCTAGCAGGAATCCCAGATGGCAGTCGTGGTCAATCGATCCGATGCGGCTTTGGAGATGTTTGGTGTTCGCAGTGGCACCGATGAGCGGGCAATCTTACCGCCCGGCAAGCAATCGGCCGACGACTTTGATGTATTGGCCGTACGAGCTCCGGAAGACGATTTCACCAAGGTGTTCGAGGAAGATCATTGGTGGGCCATTCTGACCGACGAAGCTCATGTGTACGAGTATTCGGATTGGACTTGGTTGATCAACACAAATCTCACCCTGCATTGCATTCCACCGCGCCCGGGGGCGCATGGCTTTGCTCCCGGCTATCAGATTCCGTCGGACACCCTGCAGACTGCGATCGACGCGACAGACTTGGACCCCGATCTAATTCGCCATCGCGATCCGGCCAACGCGCAGGATGCCAAAGACAATGAACTAGACAGTGAACACGCGTTGTTCGGCAAATTTGTTCGCACCCGCAATTTCATCAGTGTGCGTCTGGAATTGGTCCCGCACGCTGGAGTCGACCCGGCGACTCTCAACGACCAAAAGCGAACTTGGAAGGAAACCATCGAACAAGTCTGGAATGCCAGTGCTGTTCCCAGTTCTTCGACCGGCGTCAAGTATGTCTTCGAATGCGATTGGACGCAGCAGTCCGAACACTATTCCGTGGACATCTACCAGTCCATACCGTGGCGAGCCAGCATGTTCATGTGGCCAGTGGACTTGGACAGGCATGTCAGCGCCCACGAGTACGGGCACTATTTGGGATTGGCTGATTCCTATCTGTACGACGGGGAACTCCCGCATCTGAAATCAACCATCGCCAAGCTGCCCAAGTTCAAGCATCGGGCGGAGACCATGAAGACGGTCTACAGCCTGTGGACCAATCTAGCCTCCCTCTGGCCATCCAACTCGGAGCGCGCTCAAGATCGCGAAACCAATGGGCAATGGACGGGCGGACAAGTCGACATGATGTGGCGCTCCAAGCTGTCACCCACTGTGCCCAATACCAAGATCACCACCAATTTGATCGACACCATCGAGCGCGTCGGCGATGCGGACTTTGACACTCAAGATCTGTTTTGGCGCGAGCGCGATTTCGAGTTCAAAGAGTCCGGCGGAGCACTTGCCTTCATCGATCACGAGGATCACTGAGGCTCGCCGCGACCAAGATAGAGGCACGGCGGCCAGTGAATATCAAGCCTCGGAATGCTGGACCAATAACACGCATGAGCGACTACGCAAACTAACGCTGCTCCAATCAAGAGATCCGATCTGGTATGCGATACATCCAACTGAATACTCGCGCGATTCCGGACACCGCAGAAATCTCGGTCTGTTTTCCGTTCCTGCGCGAAGATGGCGAGGACTACCGGTTTGCGCTGCTGGCATCCGCGGACAACCAAGCTTTGTGCGCAGCGCTGGTTACGCTCGGATTCGAACTGGATGACAGCACGGACCCGGGAGCGGCGCCCGCGGGCCGCTGGCAGTTCTATGTGTGCGCGCGACCAACGGGCGCGATGCCACGGCGAGGACTGCTGGCGCCGTTGTCGTCAGCCTCCGGTACGCCACCGGAACGAGCGCTAGCCACCTATATCACCTGGACGCTGCCTGCCGGCACGGTCGTCACTCCCACGGCGCTAACAATCGAGCAATCGACGTTGCACCCCGATGTTCACAACGATCAAGCCGGCATCGATTTTCAGGTCTTGGAGTTTGACGAGGTAGCCAACCGGAGTTGGAAACTGGCGAACAGCGATGGCACGGATGCTGTCGCAATTTCCGCTGAGCTTCCCATATCGGGCAGGGTGCCGGGATCGCGACCCGTTGCCGCCACATGGAACCTGGTTCCGCTTCCAGATACGACCACCTGGGGTGGTTGCCAGTTGCACCTGGAAGATGTGCCGATCGAAGGCGGGCCCAACGACTATCTCGTGGTGGGCGACTACGCATTCCGCACCCACAGCCCAGACGGTGTGCAAGTCAGCTTGTCCTTGGAGGCCCGGTTGCGTGGCTTCGATGTGGACTTGTTCAATAACAAGCTGATTCATCTCAGCCTCCCCAGCTTGCCCTTGCGCGTTCGATACGGTCCCGACGAAGTAGGTCTGCACCTGTATCCCAGCGGCGTTGGTTCGGGCTTGGGGCTACAGTTTGAATTGCGCTTCCCACTGATCATGAAGGAAGTTGGTGCCGCCGCGGACGCGCTGGCCATTCTGGTACCATTGCTCGATCAAGAGGTACCCAGCGCGCTCGCATATCGATTTGATGTCGCCATGGCTCCCGGATGGGATGCCGATCAGTTCCCGGCGCTGGTTCATACGAATTCCGGCTGGCGTTTGTCTTCTGAATTCACCGAGGCCATGGCCAACGTGGGTGCCAAGCCGCTATTCGGCGATTTGGCCATGGGCGGGCTGGATCTCAGCATCTCGGATTTGGTGGGCGACGTGTTGGGCGGCGTCAGCTTTAGATTGCGTCGGCCGACCAGCAAACGCCGCCTCTCAGCTCAAGTGAGCGGTTCGGTGCTGACGCTGCCAGTTGGCTTTACCGTCTCAATGGGCGGACAGCCGCTGGAATTCACCATGCGTCTGCAAATCGATTTGGTCCGCATGCGGTTGGCCAACAATCGGCTGCACTTCACCTTGCCGCGTGGACTGCACGGTGGACCGGCGCAGGTGATCGATTTGCACGTGTTGGCTTTGTTGTTGCCCAATCGCGATCCGGCCAGTGACAGTGACGCCTCGGACGGATATCTGGACTTGGACACCGGCGAATTTGCGCTGGTGGGCGCCGCCGATCAAGCTGGACCGCAAATGCTCTTTCCCGGCAACCTGACGCCGGACGGTCTGGAGAGGCGGTTGCTGTTTGCACTGGACCGCGATTTTGATGCTGACAACTGGCCTGGGCAATCTTCATCGCCAACGGCGCGCAAAACCTATTTTCGAGTTAGTCGCGACGGTGTCAGTTTTCGCGCCAAAGTGGAAACGGCACACGAAACAACCGTGCTCGGCAACATCTCTGGCATGTCCGATGTCAAAGTCCGCCCACAGCAAGAAAAGGGCGGGCTGTCCAGTGAATTTGTTGTGGTTGACAATGTGATTCGTGCGGGAGCCATCTTCTGCGAGATGGATGTGCCTGGAACGGATGATCTGACCGCCGAGTTGGAAGTCGGCTTGCGGCAGAATCAGCGCGGCGTTCCGCCCGTCGTCTACGCCGCGCTAACGACTGCGAATGAAAAGCCGCTGGCGCAGTTGTCAGCCGGCTATCTGCAAGTGCGGGTCGACAACATCCGCGGTTGGAAACTGTCTTGGGACACCGGTCGCAACGACTGGGATCTGACCTTGCCCACCGATGGGGCCCTGTCCCTATCTCCCCGCACTCCGTCAGCCGGCGGTATCGAGGATCTGCGCAAACACGATGTGATTCGTTTTCGCGGCCTGGACTTGGTGAATTTGCACCAAGGCGCGGCGGAGATCGAGTTGCCCCTCGAAGACTTCGTGGAGTTCAAGCTGCTGGACGGGATGTTCCAAGTTCGCTTGACGCAACTGCGATTCGGATGGGGCGACACGTTTTTCCTCACCTGCGAACAGGCGGACTTTCAATTTCAGCAATCCGGGTCCTTGGATGTGACCATTACCGCTGGCAATTTGCGGCTGGACTTTCTGGGAGGTACACGGGTCAAGCTTCAGAATCCATCACGCTTGGGCATCGATGTGATCGTTGCTGATGCTGTCCGTTATCGGGGAGCGGTGGCTTGGGTCGATAACGACCGAGAACGCTACTTCGCCGCCGCGGGCACGCTCAGCATCACGGGCTTACCTGAGGCCAGTACGCTGCTCAAATTGGGTGTGGGCCGCAAGGAAAACGGGCAACTGGTTCCCAACGTGGTCTTCTATGGCAGCATCGAAAAAGAAGTTCAGTTGTATTCCGGAGTTGTGGCCAAGAGCTTTGGCGCTGGTATTGGCATCAACAACCGTTTGGCAGCCATTGGCGAACGCCCCAACGCGGAAACCGTGCTCGCCCGCATCGACGATTTGAATCCAGCTCGCATCGAAGGCTGGGAGTTCGTTAGCCGCAACGGATTCTTCTTGTCCATCGTTGGCACGACCGAAATCGCCTCCAACACGGGAAGCCCGGACACAATCAACGCCTATGTGGCGTCGTTGATCTTGAGCATTGATGTCGACCTAAATGTGGTGGCGGCGGGCAAACTCTGGCTCTCCAGCAGTCTGCAGTATGTTCGCAATCCCAGTAACGCCAATCGCCCGGCTCTGGTCGGCGCGATCGTCATTTCGCCGCGTCAACAATTGATTTCAGCAGCCCTGGAGTCGCGTCAAAACCCGGCTATCGAATCCAATCCGCAACTAGCCGCCATCTTGAAGAAAGGTAAGATTCGATTCTCGTTCTTGATGTCTCCCAAGATCGTCGATTTCTTCTTGCAGGAAGTCTCGTATCGCGACGAGTTCTTGGGTATCCAAATGCTGTATCAAGGCAGCATGCGGCTGGCCATTTTTCGCGGCACCATTTTGTATCGTGCCAGCCATCAAATCACCGGGAGTTTCCACAAGCGCTTGGAGGCGGGACCGGGGGGCTTCGAGGCGCGTGGCGACCTGTCCGTGCTGGTCGAATACGGTGGCCTGTTGAGCCGCAGTGGCCTAGCCGCTTACGGACTGATCGACTTTAGTCTATCGCTTCAAGTCCGGGCGTGGATCACGATTGGTTTCTCATTCACCATCGGTTGGGGACGTTGGAAAAAGCGAATTAGTTTCTCCAAGACCTTCAGCTTGGGTGAGACACGACTTGAGCTGGGTCTGAGGGGTGCGATCGCTTTTGACGAGTCTGGAGACTTTGGATTCGATGGCACTCTGTCCATCAGTGTTTCGATCTGCGGCTACCAACTCAGTATCTCGCCGGCGCTGAAGTTCAACGAACAGGTCATTCCACGCGTTCGTGGGCGCGTGGCGGCCTTTGAGCGTCGCTTGGAGGAATACCGCCGCGAGCTCCTGGGCGGTTCTGGGGCAGACTCAGCGGCCAGCGCGTCGACGTTCAGTCTCACGACCGTCTCGGGAGAAAGATGGTTGTGGTATCAGATGGGCGACTGGCACATGCTGTTGCCCAAGTCTGACGAAGTGTGGCTAGCACCAGGAGCAAGCCCAGGCGCAACGGGGCCTGATGGCCAGGTGTCCATTCAATTCGACAACGATGTGGTGTTGTTGGAGGTCTTTGATGAGAACGATGATCTAGTCGCCACCATCGAGCCTCCCTGGCATCGCGCGGGTTGGGCCAACGACCCAACACCGCCCTCCTCCGAACGTGAGGCTCAGTTGGAAGAGGCGGAAACCATTCTCGCCGAGACTTCTGGTCCGCCGGCAGCATCCAACGAAGATTACCAATTCCATACCGACCCTCGCGTCGAGTCGCTGGCCCGCGAGTATTGGTCCGAAACCGAACTATCCCGCCCGGACTACGCGCCTCCATTGGCGATGCGATCGCCCGAGACCATTTTGCAGTCTCGCGAACTGTCCGACTCCTTTGATCGCGATTACCAGCGACTGATCGACTACTTGTTCTGGCGAACTCGCTCTCTACGGCATCAATTGCACCGGGAATCCGACACCGATGATCACGAAGATGCGCTGCACAACCGCGGAGCGTTGGCCATGTTGCTGGTCGATGAGTTGCGCTTCGCCAGCAGCGATCCCAACCATCAGTCGGCATGGCGAGCTCAAGAGAAGACTACCTCCGCTCCCGCCCTTCAGCACTGGTTCGGCTGGGTCTTTCGGCTGGATTCCGCCGCAGCCGATCAACTGCAGAACTACAGCTTCCGAGTAACGCGCCGCGGCAGTGCTGCCCAACCAATCTCAGTGGAGCAGCCGCTGAGCCGACTGAATGAAGCTCGACGATCCGCCAAGCCGTTACCAGCTCGACAAGCATTCGTGGTGGATCAACCAGGGGATGACCGGGGAGATGGCGAGCGTGGGCGTGTGATCGTCAAGTTGCCTGTGGCCTTCGACGCCAAACTGTTTGGCACGCTGGCGCCCACCGTTTCGCACTATCAAGTTTGGCGCCGGTTGCCGGGTGAAGTGGCTCCGAAACTGGTCGGCGACTTATTGCGCCCCGACGCGGTTCGCGTCGACGAGGCACTCGATGGGCAGCTCGATGAGCGTGCCACCGTCGTCGGACCCTATCTATTCACCGACGAGTTCCGCACGTCCGACCGACTATTGAACCAATCGGGACTAGATGCCGAATCGGCGGGAATCGAGTACCGATTGAAACTGATTCCGGTCGGCGACGACAGCCCGCCGTCCCACCAAGGGTCCGTACCTTGGGATCGAGTGCGGTTGTATGTGCCGCCACAAACTAATTTTCCCGACAAGCCCGGCATGTTGGTCGCCGCTCAGACCTTGTTTGACGATCAGCCGGCGTTCGCGTTCAGTTTGGCGTCGATGGGCACCGAGGCCACGCAGCCAGCAACCATTCTGCGCAATGGCAAGCCTCAACTGTTGACCACAGCGGATTTTCAGCTGTTCATCGATGAAGGGATCGATACCATCGGCAAGGGTTTCTACGTCGGCGGAGAAGAAATCAGCGACGGTAGTGACGCATCGACGTCTCCAGTGCTGGACGACGTCGGCAAAGCCGCGTCAGCGTCACTGGACACGTTGGACAAACAAGAATTGCCTGTTGCTCCAGTGCCCAACCGACCCGGCTGGTTCCAAGTTGCGGCTGCCGATCTGCAAGCAGCCGGAATTCTGCCGGGCCGTTCGTATCGATTCTATATTCGCGAACAACGACCGAGTTTCTTGGGTTCGCTCGCCGAGATTCAACCTTTGGTCGTCAAGACACCGCCTCAGGTTGCCGCGTCGCAATCGGGAGACGAGATTCAGTGGCAGGAAGCTCCCCGGTTCCGCGCTGTGGACGATGTGGAGTGGATTCCTGCCACGGACCGGCAACAAGTCGAGCAAGGTGTCGTCGAAGAAGTTCCCGTCGAGGCACACCTTCGAGCATTGGAGCCGTGGAACGATCTCAGCAGCGCAATTCAACTGCGCGGACTACGAAGAAGGCTTGGATTGTCTTGGTCGACCGACCTGTCAGCCGGGGGGATTGAACTCACCGTGCGTGACACAGACGATTCGGCACTCAGGCGAACCGTACGGTGTGAACACCTGAGTCGCAAGGTGTTTCGGCGCCGTGTCGTGGACTTCAGTAATCCGTCGCGTTGGCAGCTCACAAGGCACGAGAGTGTTCGGAGGCGAACGTTCCAGCATCAGCCCGCGGGTGTGATTTCGGCCAGCGAAGTGGATCCCAGCTACTTCCTGTATACGTCGGAAAACAATTCCATGCTGCAGCGGCTTGTCCGCCGACAAAGCATCTTGGCTCGGCTGCTGTTAGAGGAAACTTCGAATTGGCGGGACATCTTCCCCGCCGCCAAGAACTGGTTCACAGCGGTGCTTGACTTTGAGAAAAGTCCTCTCAATCTGAAAGATGAATTGCTCAACGAGCGGTTGCTCCAGATTCGTGCCCTGGTCGAGCACATGCTGACGGGCCGTTTCGATCCGACTCTACGCGCGGCGTCCACCTTGCCGCAGTTCAACGCAGAGGTTCGTGCTCGAATGGACGAGGAACTGGATGGCCATTTGTTGCAGATCGATCGCAACGTCGTCGATGAGCGGCAGTTCGGCGACGACGACGAGGGTCGGCTGGCAGCCCGCCGTGCTTATCTGGATTTGCGGATTGCCCGCAAGCTGGCGGCCATCATCCGGCGGCGACGCAACCTGTCACGAGAGCTATTCTCCGGCGCCTCCGACCGAGTGCCCGAGACAGGGGACACGCTGGGCGACGGTTGGTTGCTACGCAGTCAACGCTTTGAATCATTGCGGTCTGAGGCAGTTCGCCATTCCGCCGAACTGGGTGGTCAGCTGCCACTGACCAATCAATTGCTCGCTTGGTTCCCAAATCAAGAGTCAACCACGGTCGTGGCGAGTCGCACTGCGCAGCGACTCCTGGAATCTACGACCAAACTCAACTCCTTGGCGTCCTTGGACGAGTCGGACGGAGACAACGGGCCGCGGCGGCAACACGCGGCGACCGTCGTCTCGCGGGCGGCCGGATTGACGGCCATGCTGCAAGGCATTCGGGGAGAGTTGGATCGCCAAGGTTGGCAAATGGTGTCCCGACCGCACCATCAGGTGTCCACGGACATCGCTGCCGATGGTAGCGTCCAAGCCGTCCCCATCAGTTTGCAGTCTTTCCGTTCGGACGAACAGCAAGTTGGCACGGCTGACGACGAACTGCCAGCTCACGAAATCGTCGCTTTGGGCAACCTGCTGGAACGCATGGGCTTTGGGGTCGACGTCGCTTTGTTCGACGAGCTACAGCAACTGCAGAGTCAGGACGAAGTGCTGCGGCGATTGCAATCGCTGTCCGCGGAACAGCTTCTCGGCGATATCGCCCAAGATCACGTATTGCTGGTTCTGGCTGGCAGAGAGCCTGATTCTGAGCACCGCGGAGATTACCCCGATCCTGTTGATGCCGAGCGATGGCAGGATTTCGCCGGCTACTCGTTTGTGAAGCTCTTGTCGGTTCCACTGAAGTTCTTCGACTTGCTGAGTTCCAACCTGGCTGGTGAAAACAATCCGAACGTTGAGGAGCTTCGCGGATGGTTCACCACGCGCGAGTTAAGCCTGGGAGAGGACTCGGAATGGATTCCATTGGCGGCACAATATGGGCGCGTGGCCGCCTACTTGCGTTTCAATGCGAGTCAGTCCACAAATCAACTGCTCCATATCCGTCTCGAAAGCCGAGACCGACGGTGGAGCAGTGTGCCTGAAATTCAAGGCAAAGCGCGGGTGGATTGGGAGCTTCCCGATCGACGCGGCCATAGCTTCGCCGTTGCGGCCCGCCGTGTATCTCGCTACGAGCCCTTCATACGCTGGGCATTGGGGC
>JANQOL010000423.1 GCA_028289675.1 Pirellulaceae bacterium | reverse complement strand
TGGTCAAACCCTCGACAACTCTTCGGCCGTTAGCCGCACGCTCCAAGTTTCAATCTGGGGCGATTTGCGCTGGCGCTCGTGCAAGATTCGCTATGCGCTCTCAGTAGGACCTCGACGGAAATACACCGTTATCCGAGTGTTCGTTCGTACTCTGAGGATTTCGGTAGCGCTTGCAATCTTGACTTTGTATTGCTTTTGGCGGCCGTGGCTCAACGCGAATATGCTCTGGTTGTTAATTGGCTGTGGAATCGGGGGACTAATTCTTGGATCGATCCCTGTTGATCCAATTCGGATTGTGGGTCATACGAACGGCACGTACCGAATATATGGATTTGGTGCTGCGTTCCTACAGCAAGTCTGCGCGACGCAAGAAGACATGGCATAGCCATGCGATTAACGGTGCGCGGTCGATTTGAAGCGCAGAGGCGCGGAGGACACAGAGAAGAGTATGGTTGGTCGCTCCTCCGCGAACTCGGCGCCTCTGCGTTTCTTGGCTTCCTTCTGATGCACGCCGTAGATACAGATTAAATTCTGTCGCCCAATGATATTGCAGTACCATCACCGAAGCGACGATGCAGACGGGCATGAGACCCGACTCAAGCGCAGAAGTGCAGCAGCCGCGGTACAGCGATGCGACGAACGCGAAGTGGTTTCCCTAAATCAACGTTGCGCGGCCAATTTGAAACGCAGAGACGCGGAGGACACAGAGAAGAGTGTGGTTGGTCGCTCCTCCGCGAACTCGGCGCCTCTGCGTTTCTTGGCTTCCTTCTGATGCACGCCGTCGATAAGATTCAATCTCGTCGTCCAATGATGTCGTGGTTTCAACACAGCGACCACAGCGAAATGGTTGCTCACCAGCGTTGAAGAATCGGTACCACCAACAGGAAAGATGCTCTAGTACGGGCCAGCGCTAGCCGGCCTTGCGAACGGGCGCTGCCTGGGGCGCCAATGGAGTAGGCAGCGACAGAATCTGAGGGTCCTGGCTGGCCAGAGCGCCAATTCGCCAGGGTTTGCTGGAGGCTCCGTCCCAGTTGCGTTGGTTGAGAGCTTGAACGATACGATCCGCAACCAGCACCGCACGAGCGCCGTCTTCACCGGTCACGGACGGACGACAACCGGAGTGAATGCTAAGTGCAAAATCATTATGTTCGTCCAGGATGGCGTTTCGCTTGGGCGCTGGCACGATTTGCGGCCGCAGCCAGCGCTGAAAAATCTGCTCCTTGACTACCACCCGTTCCTCTGCGGACAACTCGTCTAAGGCGACTTGTCGTGCCAGCACTTCTTCGGACGCTTGGATGAGCTGAACTTCGTCGGCTGAAAAATCCAGCGTGGCGTAGGCTTCCGGCGTAAAAATTTGCATAGACCGCGTGGGAGCTGTGGCCAGTCGCGAAGCACGCAGGTTGGCAACCAACCCGCTGGCAAACTCGATACGCGCTTCCGCCAGATCCTCGTGAGATCCGACGACGGCAATGCCGCTGGCCCTCACATCCGTGATGTCCGACGAATCCATCGACAGAATAAGATCCAGATCGTGAATCATGAGATCCAAGACGACGCCCACATCCGTGCTGCGGCCACTGTAGGGTCCCGACCGCACGGCTTCGATGAACTTGGGACGTTGCAAAGTCGGTTGCGCCGCAACCCAAGTTGGGTTGAATCGTTCCACGTGCCCCACTTGCAGCACGCGACCGTGGCTCTTGGCAACTTGCACCATTCGCTGAGCTTGATCCGGCGTGTCGGCCAGTGGTTTTTCAACCAAACAGTGGGCACCACCGCGTAACAGCGTGTTTGTAATCTCGTAGTGCAACTCGGTAGGTGCGGCAACGATGGCCGCGTCGATCGTGCCTACCAGTTCGCGGTAGTCCGCAACGGTCTTCAGTGAGAACTGCTCTTCGACCAGTTGCCGTGAGGCGGCGCTCGGATCCGCTACGGCGACCAGTTCGAATTGGTCGTTGCCGGCCGCCAATTTAGTGTGAATGCGTCCTAGATGTCCTGCACCGACTACAGCTAACCGCAGAGCGCTCACGCCGCTTTCCTCCGATCGCGGCCACGACCGTGGCGACCGCCTTGGGAATTTTCAATGAAGTCAAACAGTACTTGCACTTCCGGCAGCAGTGGTTTTCCGCCGGCCAGGATGTCACGGGCGTGTTCCATACCGACCCGCGAACGGTACAGCAGCCGGTAAGCTTCCATCAGCGCCTTGATCGATTCGCTGCTAAAACTCTTGCGTTTCAGCGCCACGACGTTCACCGTGCGGGGGCGAGCGGGAAAGCCCTCCACCAACATGTACGGAGGCACGTCGTGCAGTACACGGCTGAGGCCACTGACAAAGCTGAAGCAACCGATGGAGGCAAAGTGATGGACGGCACAACCGCCGGACAAGGTGGCATCGTCGTCCACGTGCACATGGCCGCCCAGCATGACATTGTTAGCCATGATGACGCGATCACCAACCTTGCAATCATGCGCGACATGACTGCAGGTCATCATGTAACACTGGTGACCGACACAGGTGATACCGTCTTCCTTTTCTGTCGCACGATTGATGGTCACCGATTCTCGCAAGACATTGCCATCGCCGATGATGACTTGAGTAGGCGTGCCTTGGTAGCTTAGGTCTTGAGGTTCCGCGCCAATTACCACACCTGGGAACAGATGGTTATTGCGACCCAGCGTGGTGTTCCCAGTCAGCGTAACGTTGTTTTCCAGTCGAGTGCCCCGTCCAATTTTGACATGGGGACCGATGACGCAATGGTGCCCGACGCGAACTTCCTCGTCCAATTCGGCACGCGGGTCTACCACAGCGGTATGGGCTATGATCGTGGCCATACAAACCAGCTTTCAAGAGTTTGTGAATAGCGATGTGGGTACAACACGTGGTGCTGTACCTGGGGTCTATCAAGTCGGGATATTTACTGCGAAACTCAATCTCAACGGGTGCGGTTGCACGGTCATTGGGCTGCTTCAACGGCGAACTGACTGCTCATATCGTCAAAACAGGCGATACCAAGACGTGAAACTGCTTTCGTCATCTAGGCGGCTCGGTCACAGAGATCTTGCAATTGCTCTGCCATTTGGCCATTCAACTGATGCCCGCTTCGTCGGGCTACGCAGCGTCCTACCAAATCCACTCCTGCCAACGCTAGGTCACCTATCAGATCCAGCGCCTTGTGCCGAGCACACTCGTCATCGAACCTCAATTGATTCTGTATGGGACCATGTTGATCAAACACCAGTAGATCGCGCTCGGTCACGTGCTTGCCTAGGCCGCGTGCCTGCATGGCGTCGGCTTCACCACGAGTGACAAACGTGCGGGCGGGAGCCATTTCCTGCGCGAATGTATGTTGGTCTAATCGAGTGTGATACGTGGCGCTGCGAATGGGGCTGTGCTCGCCATAGTCCAAGTGGTATTCGACCTCGAAGCCACTTTCAGCTTCGGTAGGCTCAATCCGTACACATTGCTGCGTATCACCAACTTGCAACGGAGTTTCAATTCGCAGCTGCTGTCGCGGGCTTGACAATGAAACTCGACCGGCTTGTTCCAAGGCCAGTGCGTAAGCGTGGCTGCTGCCATCCAGGCCTGGCATTTCAGCCGCTGTGCAGTGCACTTCAACGTTGTCCAGCTGCAAGCCGTAGAGCGCGGCCAGGACGTGTTCCACCATGTCCACTTCAGCCGCGCCGTCACACAGTCGGGTGCGCAGCGGCATGCTGACGCGATGGCGGGCGCTGGCCTGCACGCGGGGTTGCGAGGGCAAGTCCGTCCGCACGAACACGATTCCCGAATCTGCCGGGGCCGGGCGGAATGTCAACGTATTGGCCCCGCCGGACCAGTAACCTCGACCGCTGACCGAGCAAGGTGCCGCCAGCGTGGTCTGCATTCGTGCTGCGCGCATGACTTCCCTGTCTGAGAGCGCCGCCTAAAACAACGATGTGTTGCGGTTGCTTGTGGTCATCGCGCATCGCAGCGCGAATCAACCATCAATGGATTGGATCACGAACGGCCTCAGTTCCGCCGGTCACAACGAGACAGAGGCCAGCCCCAGTGGGCAATCGATGACGGCTCGAACACCGGCTCCGTCATCGATGAAGCAACTTAACTGGGTAATGGGGGCGCACAACAGCGGCCCGTTCCATCTATTTGACGTTGGCAGCACCGGCGTTGGCCGTACGCTGATTGAGTCCATTCAAGACCCAATCGGTCAAATCGACGTGAGATGCGAAGTACAGGACTTCCTGACTCATGATCAGTTGCACGTTGTCCGGCTTGGTAGGATCCAAGTTTTCACGGGTGCCGTTGACACGCACGACGACTTGAATGCCCATCTTGTCGCTAGCGTACTTCACCAGGTTTTTGATGTCCGAGTAGACCTTGTAGAGCACGTTGGCTCGCGCCTTGTCGAACTCCTTGCGCATCTTGACAATTTCAAGACGGAAGTTGGTATCTTGCTCGGCGATTAGCTTTTCCTCGCGCTCGTACTCGGCAGTGCCTTCGGTGTACTTCTCGCGCAGCTCTTCCATCTTCTTGAGAATGGAATCGCGTTTTTGAGTCATTTGCTCGTCAGCGGCCTTCATCTGAGCCTCAATGGCCTCGATCTCATTCTTCATCGTGGGATGATTCTTGAGGATGTGACCAACGTCGACGACCGCAATTAGGGTCTGAGAGGCGGCTTGCTGTCCGTTTGCTGGGGATTGAGCCACGACACTAGTGGCGAAACTGCCCAACACAATTGTTGCAACTAAGGTCCAAACGCGCACTTTTGCACTCCTTGCTCTGCGTGTTAGTTTGTTGGGACTTGGCGACTCGACGAATCTCCGTCCCCTCCAGGTCTTTAGTCCATCAAATCCTGGTTGGCACATCAATCACGTACTTCAACGGATGGTTACTCGGTGATTGCGGGTTGATGTTGCGGTCGACATTGTGGAAGGATTCCCAACGCGCGTAAATAGCGATTTTGCCTTGTTTTTAGGCAAGATTGGCCTTATTCAGATAGAATGACGAGGTAACGGTCAGTTTCGCCAGCGCGGATTGGGCCACGACGATTCCAGCACCCCGTGTTCAAGATACCGGGCGCCCATGGCCAGCTCAGAACCCCCTGCAGGTCCAATTGTTTAACAACGCCACCATTCGAATCGCCCTCCGCGCACTCGCCAAGAACAAAATGCGCGCTGGATTGACCGTGCTGGGCGTCGTCATCGGTATTGCCGCCGTAACCGCCATGGTATCGGTGGGCATGTCGGCCAGTGCTTTAGTCCAGGGCGAGTTTGAGAACCTGGGAACGAACGTGATCGTGGTGATCCCCGGTAATGAGCAGTCGCGAGGCGGGGTGCGGCGCCAAGTGCAATCGTTGACACCAGACGACTCGCGGGCGCTAGCCGAAGAGTGTCCCAGTGTTCTGGCCGCGACGCCCATGGTCTTCGCGTCAGCGCCAGCCGTATACGGCAACTGCAACTGGACGGCTCGCGAAACCTATGGTGTCGACCAAAACTTCTTAACCGTTCGGAATTGGCAGATGCGCCTGGGTGATTTCTTCACCGAGCGTGACGTGGCCAGCGCTTCCAAGGTCTGTGTGATTGGCCAGACCGTGGTCAAGAACTTGTTCCAGACCGCCAACCCGGTGGGACAGACGATTCGAGTGCGTAACATTCCCTTTGAAGTCATCGGAGTGCTGGAAACCAAGGGCGCGAACATGGTCGGAGACGACCAGGACGACGTACTGGTAATGCCGTTTTCCACCGTACGCAAGCGGCTGCAGGGCAGCAACTTCGATACCGTCAACATCATTATGGCGTCCGCCCGCAGCACGACGCTGATGAAGTCAGCGGAAAACGAAATGCGCTCGTTGCTGCTGGATCGACACAAGATTGCGCTGGGACAACCTGCGGATTTCGAAGTGGCCAACACCACGGAAATCGCCAACACGTTTGGCATTATCACGGGTACGCTCACTTTGATGCTGTCCGCCATCGCCGGCATCTCGTTGGTCGTCGGAGGCGTGGGCATCATGAACATCATGTTGGTTTCCGTTACCGAACGCACGCGAGAGATTGGGATTCGCATGGCTGTTGGCGCGCGGTCATCCGACATCTTGCGGCAATTTTTGGTGGAATCGGTGGTCCTCTCCATCATTGGCGGAGCCATTGGCATCGCGCTGGGAGTAGGCGCCTCGGTGGGGCTAACGACTTTGATTAATGCCGTCACGGCGGGCCGTCCATGGCCCATCATCGTCAGTGTGCCGGCAGCGGTGGTAGCGCTGGGGTTCTCGGCCGGCGTGGGCATCATTTTCGGCTACTATCCGGCTTGGCGGGCCAGCCGCTTGGACCCCATCGACGCCTTGCGCTACGAATAGGTTTGGTTGCAGACGCGCCGCCCAGTTTCCGATATCAGCCGGCCCTCGATCCGAGCGCGAGTCGCACGAAGACGTGGCCCGGACCATCAACGAACTTGGTTGCCGTCCTCCTTCAAACACAGGCACCCACTAAAAGTAAAACGCTCTCGTGCTGAACGCAGTCGCGCCGCATTCTTGTTCCGGCCTCAGCAGGGTACGATGAACGTCACTGTCCGTTCGTCCTCGTCGGCCACCTTCGCCGGGAATCTCATCCGCATGCACCCAGGACAAAAGCGAGGTCATGGAGTCACCTGATTCGAACCCGGTTCTGCCTGGTGACGAAGAGCAAACCGTGGAGGCGTCTTTTGCGCTGCTGGAACTGTGCTTAGAGCAATTGAGCTCACTGGCTCCCGTAGATTCGCCGCAGCAAATCCTGGATCTGATCCCAGAGATTTCAGTACCCGCCCAGCGGCTGATTTTGGTGGAGTTGATCAAGTTCGACTTGGCCACCGCGGCCGAAACTGGGCAAGTCCGGTCGCTGGAGTTTTACTGGCCCGCCGTCGGTCACGCATTACCTCAGGAGTTGATTCCGTTCGATCTGGTCTTGGAAGAGATTCAATTGCGCCGTTCCGTTGGAGAGAAACCCAAGTGGGATGACTATCGACAGCGATTTCCGGATCTGGCGGATACGATCGGCAAGTGGCTGGCTGGCGGCGACACGCAGGCCTTCAGCGGGGCCACCAGTCGCGTGCCCGAATTGCCTGTGGGCGAGCAAGTCGACGACTTTCAAGTGCTCAAGCAACTGGGACAGGGCGCATTTGCACGCGTGTATCTGGCTCGTCAGCAATCGATGCAGCGGCTGGTGGCGCTCAAGGCGACCTCTCGGGGCAGCGAGGAGCCTCAGGCACTGTCGCAACTGGATCACACCAATGTGGTTCGCGTTTACGATCAGCGCGAGATCGCTGAACCGCCGACCATTTTGCTGTACATGCAGTACCTCGCAGGCGGCACGCTGGCGGATTGCATCAAACGAATTCGTGATCTGCCTCCGTCGACCTGGTCCGGACGCCATATTCTGGAATCGATCGACCACAGTCTGTTGGATGCCAGCCAAACCGTACCTGAACAATCCTCGGTTCGGCAGCGCGTCGCACGTATGGAATGGGCTGAGGTGGTCGCCTGGATTGGCATTCAGTTGGCCGAAGGTTTGGGGTACGCCAACGCACAAGGAGTGTTGCACCGAGACGTCAAACCCGCCAACATCCTGCTCTCAGCCGAAGCGATTCCCAAGCTAGCAGACTTTAACGTTAGCTGTAGTGGGATTTCCGGACGCGCGGGCGCGGCGGCCTACTTCGGAGGTTCTTTGGCATACATGTCACCCGAGCAGCTGCAGGTCGCCGATCCCAGCGACGGCAAGTCTGCGGAAGAACTGGATGGCCGTTCCGATCTATACGCGCTGGGAATCGTATTGTGGGAACTGTGGCAGTCCAAACGTCCGTGGACGTTGACGGAGATCGCATCCAGTTGGACCGAAGCGGTGGTCATGCAGCGCGAGATTCGAAAAGCGCCGCTGCAGCCCGTTCGACCACCGCAGACTGCCGCCGAGCGTGTGTTGGAGAAAGTGCTGAGCAGTTTGTTGTCCATCGATCCCGACGATCGCCCCGGATCTGGACAGGAAACCGCGGCTCGCTTGCGTTTGGCGCTCTATCCAGAGTTGGCCAGTCGCTTTGAACCGGCGCCAACCAGCTTGGCTGGGCGATTGCTAAGTGTTCCCGTGCTGCTGCTGGCGGCCTTACTGATTTTTGGGCCCAACACAGCGGCTTCCGTGTTCAACTACGCCTACAACGATCATCGCATCACCACGGAGTATCGCGATTTGCAGCGGGACCCCGAGAGCGGATCCGACGGCCAAGCTGCAACTAATGCGCCTGAGTTGCCCACCGCGGTGCAGGAGGCATCACCGCCGAAGACACCGGTGCAACTGTACTTTGAAGATCTCTCAACGTGGGTGAACTTGATCGTCTTTCCGCTGGGAGCCGTTCTCTTTCTGATTATTATTCTGCCCATCTACCGAACCATGCGCCACGCAAAAGATGGTATCGCGGGGACGGACGCGGAGATCTCGTTACTGTGGACGATTGGCTATCGAGCGACCGTGATTTGCGGCATTCTGTGGGCCGTGTCCGGTTGCGTCTTTGCCTACTGCATGTCTTCGAGATTTCCCGAGTTCAATGGCTATGACGCGTTTCACTTCTTCTTGTCGCTCGTGCTCTGTGGTGGCGTCGCTTGGATCTATCCTTACTTCGGCATGACTCTGCTGTCGCTGTTGGTGTACTATCCCAAAGTCATCGCGCCGACGATGGAAGACCCGAATTTTGACGAGCGGTGCAAGCGCGTCCGCCGGCACAGTTCCTGGTATCTGCTGTCGGCAGCCGCCATTCCTCTGACGGCCATCGGCGCGCTGGTCTTCCGCAGCAACTTGCCGCAAGGGTTGATTCTAGCGGGAGTCTGCGTGACCGGACTGGGGTTGCTGGTGGCCTATCTGGCGCATCAAAAACTAGACGAAGTAATGCGGCTGTATGCCAAAGTCCTGGGACAACCGGAACACAGCCGAGCATAAAGCCCGTCACATTAGAAGCAGATGTGCCGCGGCGGCGTGCGCTAGAAATGGCTGCGGAAACGCAGAACGAACGTGTCATCCGGTCGATAGTCACCAAACCCAGAACGGTATTGCAACTTCCGGGCAAAGGCCCAACCTAACTCCAGGGCCGCATTGTGGTCGTCAAAGTCGATGAAGCCCAACAGCAACCTCAAATCGCGATAGGTGACATTGTCATTCGTGGCCGTGTCACGTTCGATGGCCCAGGTCCCTCCGCCTAGTTCGCCGCTCAGATACATGGAATTGCTAGATCCCGTCCTGAAGTGGATCTTTGGCCGCGGAAACACCAGCTCGTAAACTACATTATCCTTGGGACGCCACACCCATCCCGCTACAGGCAATACGCTGATATCATCGCGATCAAGCGCCTCGGCACCCAGCACCGTAACCAACCAAGGACGCCATTCGTAGTAGCTGACGACGTGCCCCGGAAAGCGTATTCCCTGACGAGCGCTACCTTCAAAGTCGCTGAAAGCCCCCACCCCAAATCGGTAATCGACCATCAGTCGCTCGCTCATCTGGCGTCGCGACTGGTACGCCAGCTGGAAGTCGAACAGTCGCGGCGGGAGATCGGTCGCGATCGGACCATTGAGAAAGTGAAATCCTGTACCGATCATGAGCGCCGCATCTTGGCCAGTTTCCAACGTGGGATAGGACTCCAGGCTGAAGATTCCCAAATTGTCGCCGCTACCGGTCAGCCACGTCATGTCGCTTTCGGTCGCGTTGTAGCCCAACCAATCGCCAAACATGATGTCGGCATCTTTGTCGTCCTCAACATCCTGCTCAACCTCTTCCAGGCAGGATTCGCCCAAATCGTCGGCGATGCAGACCTCTTCGATCACTGTCTCAGGCGGCACCTGACCACCGACCGGATCGGCCGCAAAGAACTTGGAAGCCTGATCGCCATGGTCTGGCGAACGCAGCGTTGGACTTGGCAGCGAGCTCGGTTCGTGCCCATCAACTGCGATCAAAGCTCCGCTGGTGACGGGGGCCAATGTCAATCGCTCTGAAGCGGATGGGACTTGAGCGTGGACGGGCGCGGTCGCCACTAGTTGGAACAGCGACAGTAGGCAAAGCGTGGTGCAGAAGCGCAGCATGACCATCATCCTTGATTCCGACGTTTTGCACATGCCGAGGCGGTTCGCGGCGAATCCCAGGCTTCCTACCTCAGGAGTTGTCCTTGTGGGTTTTTGCCAGCAATTTGGCCGCCCCCAGGGCTAAACTGATTATCGGCTGGCGACGGAACAGCCCATGAGCGGTACCAGGCTCGCCGGCCGTTTAGCGGCTGGCGTGGTGAGACAGGGCCGGCTCGTGATCGTGTTGCTCGACTTCCTCTGCGTTGGCGGCCGATTCGTGAGGAAAGAACTTCTCCTGAACCACAAACACGCCGGCGCCGCCTAGGTAGCCCACCAAGGCCCACAACGAGACGCGTTTGAGGTACCACACGAAATCGATGCGTTCGATCCCCATCGCGGCCACACCCGCGGCCGAACCGATGATCAAGCAACTACCGCCCGTACCGGCACAGTAGGCCAGGAACAACCAGAAGGTATCGTCTTGAGGATAGTCGTACATGCCGATACCGGCTGCGACGAGAGGTACGTTGTCGACCACCGCCGACAACAAGCCGATGATCAGTGCCACGACTTGCATGTTGGGCACTTGCTCGGTCAGCCACACGGCGACGGTTTCCAGGACACCAGTCGATTGCAGGGTACCCACGGCCAGCAGAATTCCGAGGAAGAACAGAATACTGGCTGTATCAATTTTCTTCAGCACACCGACCACGTTCGTGCTGGAACGCGTGGCTTCATCCAAGTCGTGCTTGACGAATTCGGACACAATCCAAATCACGCTCAGGCTGAACATCATGCCCATGAAGGGTGGCAAGTGCGTAACGGATTTAAAAATTGGCACGAAGATCAGACCGCACAGGCCCAGCGCGAGAAACAGGTTCGAGTGCCAGGGCTTGAGGGACTTGTCGTGCAACGAGTTGTCCACCGGTGGTCGCTCGACGTCTCCCTTAAGCATCAAAGACGCGATGATCAGCGGAATGATCATACAGAACAGGCTGGGTACGATCAGAGTTCGCATGACTTCGATCGTCGAAATCTTGCCGCCAATCCACAGCATCGTCGTGGTCACGTCGCCAATGACGGTCCATGCACCGCCCGCGTTGGCAGACACCACAATCATGCCGCAGAAGAACAGCCTGGTCTCGCGGTCGCTGATCAGTTTCTTCATCAGCGACACCATCACAATTGTGGTGGTTAAGTTGTCCAACACGGCTGATAAGAAAAAGGTGAGCACGCACACGGTCCACAGCAGCTTCACCTTGTTCAGCGACTTGATTCGGTTCGTGACCAGCGAAAATCCTTCGTAGGCATCCACCAGTTCGACGATGGTCATCGCGCCCATCAGGAAGAACAAGATGTAAGCGATTTCCCCGATCAGTGGTAGGAACTGGCCCTCGATGGCATAGTGCAGGGCTAGCTCATGGCCCTCGCCATGCCCACCGGCCTGAATCATCTCTGCACGAAACAGTTCGGGAATACGTTCCGGGGGCAGCAGTGTGTCCAGCCCCAACACGTACAGAGCCCAGCAGCCCGCGCCCATGAATAGTGCGGTGGCCGCCTTGTCGATATGCAGCGAATGCTCGAGAGCAATCACCAGATAGCCAATGATGAATAACAGAATGATGCTAGCTAGCAACATAACGACTCTGCCCAACGATTCGGTTACGGAGTCCGAACCACCCCCCAATAAGGGCCTGGATGGTCGGTAGATTCAACGCCGCTAAGAAATACCACACCCCGTTCAATTCGTGCAGGTCATTTGAAATTTTCTACTCGACAATTTGAAGAATTTGGGTAGCCGGCGGTAACTACAGGGGCTGTTAGCTCTGTGACGATCCTCAGGATTCTAGGGACGCTCACCAGGGGTCATCGGCTCCCATGGCTGTCGATTGGGCCAGTTTCGGTGTCGCTTTGGGTAAATGCACGGACAAGGAGCTAAACTAAACGGAATAGGTGATTTGCGTCGAATTTCGTTGGTTGGTGACCATGTCCTCTGATTCTCAATCCGATTCGGCTCGCGCCATCGCAGCGCCACAGCCGGGTGAGTTGCGCGCGTCAGACAGCATGCCACCGGTGCTGCCCGGTTCTGGCGACGAACCACGACCGGTCGATGCAGACCAGCCGACGGGGGGAGCGGCGACCGAATTGGTCCGGCTTCCGCCGATCGCGGAAGCGGACACAGACTCGGCCGGCGCGGTCAGTCCACCGCCCAAACAAGTGGCACCGCCCGTACAGATAGAGTCGGCGACTTTGCCGGTAGCCGAGCCCGGTCTCGACCTGTCGACCACCGCCTCCGCCTCGACTTCCGATTGGCGTGATCGCTGGATCGCCTACTGGGATCACAAACGCACACCAGCGTTTCTGATCAGCCTGATCTTGCACACACTGCTGTTCTTGTGCTTAGCCATCTTGACGTTCGTCGGACCGCCTGGGCGCGGCGACAACGACTTTGATTTTCAAGCGGTCATTTCGGATCGCGCATCGAATCGCGTTCCAATTGAAGTGCTGGCGGCCGGAGATCGACCACCACCGCCCACCCCGCAGCAGCCATCCGACCCAGTTACTCCTAGTGCCCACACGGCCACCTCCGCCACCACGCTAGCGGAGTTGCTCCAGCCCCGGCAGCCTCAGCCCGCTCAGTCGCAGGCCCAAGCCGCGTTGTCGCAAATGTTGCAGGCCAGCTCGCTGCAAATCAACGCTTCCTTTGCGAGTACCGGTGTTGATGGACGCTCGCCAACTCAGAGGCAAAAGATTGCTCTGGCGCGGGGTGGAACGTTGGCGAGCGAGCAAGCGGTGGAGCGCGCGCTGGAGTGGTTAGCCGAGCATCAACTGCCAAGCGGGGCTTGGTCGTTGATCCATGATCGCGGCAAGTGCAATGGACGCTGTCGTCACAACGGGTCTCCCGATCGCTTCGACACGGCCGCGACCGGTCTGTCCCTCTTGGCTTTCCTGGGGGCCGGCTACACGCATCGCGATGGTAAGTACAGTGACACGGTTCGTCGTGGGATTTACTTTTTGTTGCAGGTCATGGAAGAGCGGCCAGAAGGAGGCAGTTTGCTGTATCAAAGCGAACGGGGAATGTACAACCACGGCATTGCAACCTTTGCATTGTGCGAGGCGTATCAGCTGACCGGCGATGAAGAGCTGCGCAAAGCTGCGCAGATGGCGATCGACTTCACGGTGGCCGCCCAAAACTATCAAGGCGGTTGGGGATATCTGCCCAAGCAGCCGGGCGACCTGACCATCAGCGGCTGGCAAGTCATGGGGCTCAAGAGCGCTTACGCGGCCGACCTAGATATCCCAATATCGACCATTCTAAAGTTAGAACCTTTTCTGGACACTCAACAGGCTACGCCAGGTATCTTCTATGGATACGGCGGCCCGGGGCGCAATCCGACGTGCACAGCCATCGGTCTGCTGATCCGCATGTTTCGCGGAATGCCTCACACGGATCCGCGGATTCTTGGCGGTGCCGAGTACTTTCAGCGAGTGGGCCGGTCCAACGGTGACGTGTACTTCAACTACTACGTCAGCTTGTTTCTATTCCACGTTGGCGGGTCGATCTGGGAGAATTGGAATCCCAAATTGCGTGAGCATTTGATCAATACTCAGTCGACCGACGGACACGAAGCGGGCAGTTGGTATTTCGACAATCCGTATGGCCGCGAGGGAGGACGGCTGTATACGACCGCTATGTGCGCGATGACACTGGAGGTCTACTATCGCTTCTCGCCTCTCTATCAACAGACCGACATTGATTTTGAATTGTAGTGCATTTCACGTGACTCATTTCCTCGCTCACGCTTTTTGAAGTTGCGCTAATTGAAACTAACCTTCCCGCTTGCGGGAAGGTCGGACGAAGACCAACGCTACGCGTCGGTGCCCTCGGCCGGGTAGGGCCAGATCGGCCCCTCTCCGTTCGGATTACTCACGACTCTCCCCAAGGAGAATAAGTTTGTTTGGGTCAATAATTGCTGAATCAAAATCAGCTTCGCGATCCCAAAAGCGCAACTTCAAAACTCACGCTTCGGGTTACTATGGGCCGCAAAGTGGCGCTGTCCAGCTAGTTGGGTTTGCTGGCTAGAGTGGCGAAGTAGACCGGCAGGTATTCCGAGAGCGCTTCATCCGGTGCGATGTCTTCATACAAATCGTCAAGCACCAGTCCAGCTTGGATTTGTCCGCGGATCAGATCACGGAGAGAATGACTGAACATCAACGGCTCCGCTTGTTCGCGCAGTTGCTCTAACTCGTCGGCGTTTAAATGAGTCGCGTCGTGATACGGCAAGCGATGCCGCACCGCCAGGCGGCCTTGCTCCAGTTCCTGTTCATCGAAAATGAAACGCGCGGGATTGATGAAGCCACACATCAGTCGACCGCCGGGCCGCAGCACTCGCCGCACTTCTTCAAAAACAGGAAGGACGTCGGGAACGAAGGATACCGAGCAAGGATTGAAGACCAGGTCGAAGGTGGCGTCTTGGAACATCGACAAGTCGCGCATGTCGCCCAAGACCGATTCGATGCGTAAACCGTCGCGCCGAGCCACCCGTTGATCTTGTTCCAACTGCGCGGGCGAATTGTCGAGCACGGTGACCGTTGCGCCGGCGGCCGCCATCAACGGTGCTTGCTGGCCGCCGCCGGAGGCCAACCCAAGCACGCGTGCAGCTTGCATCGGCGGGAACCAGGATGCGGGAACCGGCTGTTGCGGCGTCAACACGACTTGCCATTTGCCATGCCGCGCGGACTCGACATCGGCAGAACTAACCGGCACCGTCCAACGATTGCCACGCGCCACCTGCTCATCCCAAGCCTGGCGGTTGTATTCAGTCACGTCCTTAGTCGACTGGTTACTGCATCGCATGTGGTTTGCCACTTCGCCGAGACCGACACCGGCATGCGCGGGACTGCCGCACAACAACCCGCTATCTTCAGGGATTCGAAACATTGGTGAAACTGAGTGCAATTCTCAGTTGCATGTTAAGACCGACTCAGCATCCGGTCCAGTGAACCACTTTAGTCGCCAATCGACAATGGACTGAGCTCGCATCGGCACGGCGACCAATCTAGGCTCATTCGAGTTGTTTACGTAGCTGGTCCCGGTGGCTGAAGAGCTTTTCTTTGGTTTTTTAGATTTTATCCTTGCAATCGATGCCTGAAACTACTAAAAAACCAAAGGTGAATACTAATTAACCAAAAATCGAAGGTGCCGCTCATGGCTCGACCCAAATCTACGGAACCGACCGAACGGGAGCTGGAGATCATGCAGGTCTTCTGGCAACGGCGCGAACAGACGCTCACGATTGCGGACGTGCAAGCCGAATTGAATCGCGACGATCGCGAATTGGCGTACACGACCGTCGCCACTCTGGTGCGCATCTTGGTGGAGAAGGGCTTCTTGGAGCAGACGACGGAGCGGCGCCCGTTTGAGTTCCGCCCCACCCGCAGCCACGAGGAAGTCTCGGGCCGCCTGTTGAAGGACCTGATGCGACGCGTCTTCGGCGGTTCTGCGGAAGCTCTGTTGTTACGGCTGATGCAAGATGAAGAGTTGACGGCCAGCGAACGCCGCCGGCTACAAGCGCTCATCAAGGACTCCACACCACCCAAGCGCTAGCCATGTAGGTGCCCGCCGCCGACCGGTGGTCCGCGGGCATGGACCTCTCCAGACATAAGCAACTTGGCAATTCGAGGACTCGCGTCATGAGTGATTTTGTAGCTCGCACCCTGCCCAACCTGCAGGCCGCTGATTTGTTGTGGTGGGCTTTCGTACAAGCCTCAGTGATTGCTGCAGCAGCCTACTTGTTAGTGGTGCTGGTGCGGCAAACGACTCCAGCGGCACGCGTTTACATTTCCCTGTTGGGACTGCTGCTGATGTCTGCTGTCCCGCTGGCCGCACTGAATGTGACGGAAGGTTGGAGCTGGGGGCAGTTGTTGACGGGCGTCGAATCACCACTACCCGTCACGGCCCCGCCGCCAGTAACCGACCAACCGACGAACAATCCCTCTCGCAGCATCGAGCCTTTGACGGCTTGGGAGCAACTGCTAGTTCGAACGTCCGCAGTCTTTGTCGAGCGAGTTGAAGCGACGCCGACCGGCGTGTCGCGGCTGCGATCCGATCAACCCGAGCAAGGAAGTTACTGGGCAGCGCTGGCCACTGCAGTGTTGTCCGTGTGCGTCGCCATTGGGCTTGGACGACTGTTCCTTGGCTACCGCCAGATAGCCCGTCTCCGCCATCGGGCGCAAACCATTCAAGATGCTGACCTAGCCGCGGACCTGCGTGAGTGTTGCGAAAAGATCGGGCTATCACAACCTATCCCGGTGGCGGAGACGAGGCAGCTGGGATCCGCGGCCATTGTCGGTTGGCGTTCTCCGCTGTTGTTGCTGCCAACAGAGTGGCGGCGATGGACGAGCCAGGAGCGGCGCGCGGTCCTGGCGCATGAGGTGGCTCACGTCAAACGTGGTGACATCCTTTCCACGGCCGTGGGCCAGTTGGCGCTGGCAGTCAACTTCTATCACCCGTTGGCGCACGTCGTCCTTGGGCGCCTTCGTCTTGACCAGGAGCTGGCCGCCGACTCGCTGGCCGCGCAAGCCGTTGGTGGACAGCAGCAATACATCCAAACCTTGGCGGGGCTCGCACTTCGTCAACCCAAGGTACGGGCACCGGGACCCTGCCAGGCGTTTTTACCATCCCGGCGAACTTTCGTTCGGAGGCTCGAAATGTTAAGAACACTACCTACCCGGCGGCGGTGGCTGCAGCATTGCTGCACGGTGGCCGCACTATCGACGTTGATCGTGGTCGCGACACTTGCCAGCGGCCTGCGATCCCACGTGGTCATGGCCCAGGAGCATCCCAAGGCAACAACGCTGGTCGCGCAGAGTACCTCGTCCAGTGGCAAACGCTCGCTGACCGGTTTTCTACCCGCCGGACTATGTGAGACCGTGGTTGTGGTGGATGTCCCCGCTGTACTCAAGTCACCCGCCGCGAAATCGATCCGGCAGCAGAGTGATTTGCCCGATCAGTTTAGTATCGCCGGGCTCCAAATCGAGGTCGAAGACGTCGAGCAAGTGATGATCGTCGTCTTGGCCCCCAATGGTCCTCGACGCACTAGTGACCCGTTGGTGATGTTGCGTTGTCGTTCCGCCTTCGAAGGGGAGGCGCCGCCGAGTCGATTCCGGAAATTGGACGACCACACGATCGCGATTCATAGCAACGACGAATTACTGGCGCTGCTCGGAATTGGCGCGGCCGCGGAAACTTGGGAGCAGCTCCTGGATAAGCATGCCGATGCCCATGTGCGATTGGCCAGCAAAACCAATTGGGTCCGATCGCTGGCTTCCGGCGGAGGCGTTGAGGGCCCCACATTGGCACTGTCTCCGTTGTGGGAAAATGTCGAACTGGTTTCAGCGGGACTTTCGTTAGGTGACAGCTTGGATCTGAGTGTGCAACTGGATACAAGCGACAGCCAGCGCGTCGCAGAGACATTGACCGCGCTGAAGTTTTTGGCGGGCAATTACTTGCAGGGACTGCCTTCGCAGATGAAAGGCAGCCAAAACAACTCCCCATCCGAAGTAGTTATGGCATCCGTGACCTCCGCAGCTGGCGGACAAATCTTGGACAGCTTAAAAATCAAAACGCTGGAACAACAAGTACACGTGACGGCCAGCATGTCCGATGCAGCTTATCCTATGTTGGCTATGGCAATGCCGGCGATTACTGCGGCTCGTAGCGCAGCACTACGGACGCAATCCATGAACAACATGAAGCAACTGATGCTGGCGATGCACAATTACCACGATACCCACCGACATCTGCCGCCTGCCGTCCTGGTGGACCCGGAAAGCGGGGAAGAACGGAGCTGGCGCGTCGAATTGCTGCCTTTCCTGGACCATGGTGACCTCTACGAACAGTATCGCAAAGACGAACCGTGGGACAGCCCCGCCAACCGGCAAGTACTCATGAACATGCCTCAGGTGTATGCCGTGGCAGGCTCCGAAGGCACCAGGATGACGCCTTACCAGGCCATTGTCTCACCGGGCGGCGCCTTGACGCTAACCGAAGAGGGGCAGGCACCCGGATTCAGGGACATCATCGATGGCTCGTCTAATACGATCATGTTGATCGAAACCAAGCTACAAGTCGCTTGGACCCAGCCCGTGGATATGTCCGACACCGAAGGAGCCCCTTTGTTGGGCACGGCGCGAAACGAACCAGGCGTCCTCGTTGCCTTGGCGGATGGTGCCGTTCGTTTTGTCGCTGAGAAAGTCGACAAACGCGTTTGGAAAGCGTTGCTTTCGCGTGATGGCGCCGAATCTTTTACTTTTCCCTGAAGCCTCTAAGCGACTCAGGCGCGCCAGAAATGAAACGAGCAGAACGACATGGTCGTTCTGCTCGTCTGCATGAAAGTCTGTTTCAGACGTTCACGCAGAAGGTTGGTCGTGAGCCGCCGCCAGATTGCCCCGCCTGGCTGTGGCACCCGCTCACCTTCCCGAAGGGGATATCGGAAAACCTCAACTCGTCCCACCAGCTTTTTCCAACGTTCTCGACGCAGTTGGCCAGTTTTGCTCAAGTGAGCACGGTTTGCGCTATCGCGCAGACCGTACAGTTGCCACAAAGCATTTTGCCGATCGAATCGGTCAAGTTGCGTGGAACCGGGCGAACCGCCCGTTACCGTCGACAGCTTGGACCTTAGCCACCACAGTCCATCAACTGCAATTTAGCCGTGTTTGACATTGTCTTTTTGACGCTCTGTAGCCGATTAGCCACAGACGTACCGAATCGTCTGCCAAGTACGCCTGTGGCTGACTGCTAAACAGGATGCCGTTACGTTGCCCTCGAGCCCATCGAAGCCAAGTCAGGCTGCACTCAGGAACCCGCTGCAATCGTGAAGCGTCACTGCACGATTGCAGCTCCATCAGGAAAAGGGGCTCGACATCTAAAAAGCACTAGCGTCGACGATCTCGCCACCACCGCGTGTTGCTACAGCACGCCACACGGCCAGATCGACCGACTCGCTCACGAAACGCACGGAACCATCTAGCAAGGCTGTCTGCACCCCACCGGTGTGGTTGCTTCGCGCGGCCTTGAAGCCAGACGCAACCCAGAAATAGCAATCGTAGCGCTCCGAGTTCGGTGCGAAGAAATGATTGTAGGCAGTGTTTTCGTAGGCTTGGCCCGCCCACAGCCTTCCTCGACTGGCGACGTACCGATTCACACTGCCGGGTATTTGTTGGTCGCAATTACTTGCAGTTACACGCGGGGGTGGCACGACTAACGCCATGTAGAATTGCGGATCCGGGGTTTCACTGCTTGGTGAATCTGCGCCGCCCTTACCTAGCAGGCTCTCAGAAACTCCCACGGTGTTTGAAAGGCCGTCGGTCACCTCTGCAAAGCGTCGCCAAGTCTGGTTAGCAAATGGCCCGTCAGCCCGGTTGTCCATGCGACCGTCATCGCTCGGATCGTTCGGGGCATTAATGCCTGAGCCAAAGTTGGCGACATAGTTGGTTGGTGCGGGGCCAGAGTTTCCACGACTGTCCGTGATGCGCTGCCCACGATCGCTGGGACACAAATAAGTCGGTATCAACGTCGATATGATCAATTCGTGTTGCGGACGCGGTGGAACACCACCGCCTGGAGGATACAGGGTCAAACTCAGGTTGAGATTCTGATAAGCGTTGCTCTGCTCGAGAAACGGTAGCAGACTCGCGAGATAGCTCCAGCGATAAGTTGTGTTCTGAATTGGATCGACAAAGCCGTTCCATCCAATGGGCATGCGTTTATGCGCAGATTCATAATTGTGAATTGCCAGACCAAGCTGCTTGAGATTGTTGCTGCAGCTCATCCGACGCGCCGCTTCTCTAGCAGCCTGCACGGCTGGCAGCAGCAGTCCGACGAGTATCCCAATGATCGCGATAACGACGAGCAGCTCGACCAGCGTAAAAGCCTTCCTAGGTTGTTGATTGTTCATTTAGTGTACGATTCCGGTTTGTTAGCCAGCTATTGGTGCGCAGGGGTAGTGTGACCGCAGACAAAGCCAGTGGTCTACGGTTTGGCAACTGCGCGTCTAAGGTCGCTTCCACGCCAAAGGAGCGAGAACTTCGCTTTGTGAGGAACGAGCTTTCGCCAGCTCCAGCAGTGGAAGCGGTATTGGGTGCGCAGTCGAGCACAGACGACTCACCATTCCGCATGGTTTCGCGGGACGATGGTCACGTGATCCATTAGTTATGAGATTGGCAGCCTGAGACTACCTACCAAGTGGATCAAGGGATGGGAGGGTCCAGCTCAGCGACAGGAGACGACGCCCTTTCATCTGCGACGTCAATCCAGTGCAGCAGAGGCGGATCGAATTCAGGAGGGCGCTCCACCCGAGTCACATAGGAGGCGGCTAATGAAGTCCAGAAGTATTGGATGCCCTGGCATTCCGCTGCCTTTAGAACAATGATCCCTCGCTTTCGAGAGTGTTCGCCGGACTCACCCGTGTCTTGGTTAGCCGGTGGGTCTTTCGTCGCCGGTGGGGATTCTCGATCGCAGGACGCACCACATCCACAGCACGAACGATCGGATTTCGCATTCGCCATGGCTCGCTTCGAGACTCGAGCCACCAGGAACTCTGGTGGCTCAACACCATTCTCCTCCGCCCAT
>JANQOL010000400.1 GCA_028289675.1 Pirellulaceae bacterium | reverse complement strand
TGCTGCCGCCCAGGCCGCAATCGACAACCAGCGGCGCTTGTTTGGGTTTTTTGGCGTGGAGGGCGGTCATCTACCCTACCAGACGGCCGACGGAGACTACCAGCCAGTCGTCGGCGGTGCATCGCCGTCCGACCGGGCAGAGACATATTCGCCGGCGGACCTTGGCGAGAATCCTGTTCTGGCCGACATGGCCGAGGCTGCCGTGAACGTACTGGACTCGCGAGCCGACCGATGGTGGCTGATGGTCGAAGCTGGGGACGTCGATTGGGCCAACCATGCCAACAACCTGGACAATTCCATCGGTGCGGTACTCAGCGGTGAGTCCGCCGTGCATCGGGTGATTCGTTGGATCGAAGATCACGAGCGTTGGCCAGATACGCTGTTGATCATCACAGCCGACCACGGTCACTATCTCGAGCTACTGCAGCCGGCAAAACTGGTTGGACCATGACGCCTCGCCGGGTACGCAAAAACAAAAAGGGCCCGCTTGGGGGCTTGTCCAAGCGGGCCCTTTTAACCGCGAAAAACGGGCCTGAGGCTGTGAGAGCCGTTTGTTGCCGCCATACTTCGGCGACGTGCCGCTAAGATCACGGGCGTCCAATTGCTAACCGACAGATTGCGTGCGCCCGTCCCCGGCACGGTGGCTCGTCGTGCCAGAAGGTGCCCACGCCAAGTGCCAATTATCGGATCGGCAGGAGGATTGCCGGTCCGGTCACTTCCAGTGAGTCCAGGGTAGGATTGTGGCGACCTAGCTCCGCTACGGGCCTTGGCCGTTAGCCACGCGAGTCATCTCAAGCAAGAGGTGTGCCAAACGGGCGTGGCAGAGCCGTTTTAATTGGTGGTCGGTGGCAGAAATCGTGGCGAGCCCCGGTAATCCTTGTCTAACGTTGGGAAAAGCTAGGTGTTTAGAACGCTAGCAGTCTCTCTCCATTGGCCTGCTGGCGAATTTTACAAAGCGAGCTTTGTAAGATTTACAATTGGCGGGCACCGCCAATGCCAACCAAGCATCCAGCGTCGGACGCATCCGCGGTCGTTTGATCGCGCACCTTGGGCCACTCTGCGCGAGTCACGCGAATCTTGGCGGGACAAGTCGACGGGGCAATTGAACGGCCGGGGCCCAGAGAATTAAACTGCTACAGTCGCTGTTCCTCCTCTCATTAGGAATTCCCACCATGTTTCGCTCGGCCAACCGATTTGAATTCCACTGCCATCAATCATTCCTGATCCGTCTAGGGCTGTGCCTTGCTATCTCAATCGCTGGCGACTCCCTGGTTTCCGGAATTCAGAGCGTCTGTGCGGTCGAGCCGACAGCCGCAGCGGACCATGCGGTCGTGGAAGCCTTGTTGCGCCTTCCGCCAGGAGCGCTGCAGCAGCATCCTGAGCAGCGGCCAGCCGTGTTGCGCTACTTGTCGCGGAATGTCGGGACTTCCCAGTACATCTCCGTGGCCCGTCAGCTGAAGGTCCAAGTGCCGCCCGACGAGCTGTACCAAATGTTGGTTAAGCAACCCGTCGACAACATATCCATCGACGCTGCCAAGCTGCTGGTCGCGGCCAAAAATATCGAGCCATTCCGTCGAGCTTTGAGCAGCGATTCGACCGACCAGCGGGTGGCCGGGGCGACTGCCATGGGACATGTGTGGCATCCCCAACTGCTGAGCATGCTCCAAGCAGTGGTCCAAGACGAGGATGCCGGCCGCCAGCTGCGGATTGCGGCCGCGGCCTCGGTAGGGCGCTCCAAGCCAGGCCAAGAGTTTCT
Source organism: Pirellulaceae bacterium (assembly GCA_028289675.1). Classification (GTDB taxonomy): domain Bacteria; phylum Planctomycetota; class Planctomycetia; order Pirellulales; family Pirellulaceae; genus Aureliella. Next base: position 3,749 of record JANQOL010000400.1, on the reverse strand, counting down.
TTTGGAGCTAGCCCGGCAAGACAAGATTTCAGACGACATCCAATTCACGGTGGCCAACGCGTTGCTTGGCTCGACGCACCAAGACATCAAAGAAGCTGCCCGCCCGCTGGTGACAGCCAGCCCAACGTCCAGCGGTCAGGCCATTCCACCGATCAATGATCTGGTTCGCCGTCGCGGCAGTGCAGCTCGCGGGAAGACGGTTTTCAACACCGTGGGCACTTGCATCAAGTGCCACAAGGTGCTGGGTGAAGGCAAAGAAGTTGGTCCGGACCTGTCCGAGATTGGTAGCAAGCTGTCGCGGCAAGACATGTACGTGGCCATTTTGAATCCCAGCGCAGCGGTTAGCCATAACTACGAAACATACACCCTGGTCACCGTGGATGGCCAAGTGCTGACGGGTTTACTGATGAATCAGACCGATCAGGAAATCAAACTGCGGACCCAAGAAGGCATTGACCACACGTTGCCTCCTGAAGACGTCGAGCTGCTCAAGATGCAGCCTGTGTCGCTAATGCCCGCCGACCTGCAACGCCTGATGTCCCTGGAGAACCTGGTGGATCTGGTGGATTACCTTGTGCTACTGCGTAAGCCAGGCGAGGGCGCCTTTAACGTGGAGGCGAATGGTGCAGCTGGCCAGGATCAGCACGATCCCGAAGCGGCCATCGAAGGGTTCGAAGTCGCCAGCGGCGTCCAGGTGGAATTGTTTGCCGCCGAGCCTCAATTGCTCAGTCCTACCAGCATCGATGTGGACGCCCAGGGCCGAGTTTGGGTGTGTGAAGCGGTCAACTATCGCCACTTTCGCAATCCTCAAAATCCCGAACGCTCTGAAGGAGATCGAATTCTGGTCTTAGAAGACACGGACCAAGATGGCCGGGCCGATCGGAGAACGGTGTTCTATCAAGGGCGCGATATCGACTCGCCGCACGGGGTCACCGTTTTGGGCGACGAAGTGTTTGTCTCCGCCGGTGAAAACGTGTGGGTATTTACGGATCAAGACGGAGATCTGAAGCCCGATTCCCGCCGCAAATTGTTCACGGGAATCAGCGGAGTCCAGCACGACCATGGCATTCACGCGTTTGGTGTGGGCCCGGACGGCAAACTGTATTTCAACTTTGGCAACGAAGGCAAACAACTGAAGTCGGCTACGGGTGAGACGATCGTCGACAAGGCCGGCAACGTCGTCGACGATAGCCGCAACCCGTATCAGCAAGGTATGGTCTTCCGCTGCAATCCGGACGGCAGCCAATTGGAGACCTTGGGCTGGAACTTTCGCAACAATTGGGAGGTGTGTGTTGACTCGTTCGGCAATCTTTGGCAGTCGGACAATGATGACGATGGCAATCGCGGCACGCGAATCAATTTCGTGATGGAGTTCGGCAACTATGGCTACCGAGATGAACTGACGGGGGCGACTTGGAAGACGAAACGTATCGGCTTTGAATCGGAGATTCCGTTGCAGCACTGGCATCTGAATGATCCAGGTGTGGTGCCCAACATTTTGCAGACCGGAGCCGGGTCGCCGACCGGAATCTGTTTCTACGAAGGCGATTTGCTGCCAGCTCCGTTTCACAACCAGATCTTGCACACAGATCCCGGCCCAAATGTTGTTCGCGCTTACCCGGTCCAGCACGATGGCGCAGGATACCAGGCCAGTATCTTGAACCTCGTCAAAGGAGTGAAGGATCCGTGGTTTCGGCCAGTCGACGTTTGTGTCGCCCCAGACGGGTCGTTGTTTGTCGCCGATTGGTACGATCCAGGGGTCGGTGGGCACCGTATGGGAGACGCCAAGCACGGACGGATATTCCGTGTCACGCCCACTGGCCATTCGGGCTATCGAGTGCCGAGTTTGAGTTTGTCCTCGGCAGCTGACGCTGTGGCAGCTCTTCGCAGTCCGAATTTGGCCACGCGTTATTTGGCGCAGCAGCGTCTGTCGGAACTGGGCGAATCAGCCATCTCCGAGTTGGAATCACTCGCGCAAGACCGTTCGCCAACCATGCGGGCTCGAGCTCTGTGGCAATTGGGCCTGCTCAGCAGCGACCCTGCTGCCGTCGTTCAACAAGCCCTTGAAGACACCGACCCAGATCTGCGGATCGTCGGTATTCGTATGGCTCGTCAGCACGATCAAGACTTGGCGGATCTGGTTCAACGCATGATCAACGACCAATCCGCGCACGTGCGCCGTGAACTGGCCATTGCTTTGCGGCACCTGACCGATCCGCGTGCTGCTGCATTGTGGGCTCAGTTGGCCATGCAGCACGACGGCCAAGACCGGTGGACCATCGAAGCCTTGGGGATTGCCGCTGATGGACAGTGGGATTCGTTCTTTCAGGCTTGGTTGGACCGTGTCGGTCCGGATTGGAACACGCCGGGTGGTCGCGACATCGTGTGGCGCTGCCGTTCTCCCCTGGCCTGCAAGTATCTGGCCCAGCTCATTCGTGAATCAGAATCCGAACAGGAACAGTATCGTTACTTTCGCGCGTTCGATTTTCACGAGGGACAACCCAAGCTGGAGGCCCTCAATGACTTGCTGACCGGCGCGCCCTAATTTGGATGCTTCACGTCGGTTTGCGAATTACAGCGCCACGACAGACGCGCACGCGTGCAGGGACAATTTCCAAGAGTGGCGCTTATCGGCTGCCACGCGATAGCGTGTGATTCACCCGGTGTTGCGAGAAATCGCGTGCTGTCGCACTGCGGCTAATGCAAAATTCGGGCAAGTCGGACAAGCCTCACAACTGTTAGAACGTCTCGGTCGCGACTAGTTGTTATCGCCGTAGATTCAACAGCTCGTCGAAGAGTTGCTGCGTTGCGGTGATGACCCTTGCGTTACTACGGTATTGTGTGGACGCTAGTACCAGGTCTACCAAGTCACCACCGATGTCGGTGTTAGATAGCTCCAAGGCACCAGCCACGACCGTTCCGATGCCGTTTTCTCCCGGTCGACCTTCCACTGGCAGACCCGTGTTGATCCCTTGGGCGTACATGTTCTGTCCGCGTTGCTCAAGGCCCTCGGGATTGGTAAAGCGAGCTAGGCGCAACTCACCCAAGTCGCGGGCAATACCATTGCTGAAGACGCCTCGAATCGTGCCATCCTCACCGATGACATAACTGGTCAATGTGCCTGGAGGCGAGCCGTCTTGTCGGGAGGCCGCCAGCGAGGCAGCTTCGGTTGCCAATCCGGAAACGGCTGAGAAATCAAACTGGAACTCCAGCGGTGAAACACTCGGCAAGTTGAAGCGATCGATGGCCACGGTGGTGTTGCTGGCCGAAATGAAATTGCCGTTGCCATCAAAGGTCAAGATTCCCGTACCCACGGCGATTTCTGATCCGTCCCGCGGCGAGTTGTCGGCCGAATCGGCGTACCACCGATAAACTGTCGCCGAATCCGATCGGCTTTCCAGTACGGCGGTCAGTCGAGTTCGTATCGGCAGGCCCAAGGTGTCGTAGGTTACAAAGTCAGCAACGGCGCTTTGCCCCTGAGCTGTTTGAATCGATCCAAAAGCCAGGTTGGGTACGTCGACAACTCCTTGATCATCGGTGATTCGGAAGCTGGTCAAGTCGATGTCCAACGCGTTGTCCACCCCGTTGTTGGACACGAATCGTAGTTGGCCGTTTTGGATGTACGCCCCCGGCAGCAGTGTTCCGGATTCTCCGACGATGTTGTTGACCGAACCAGGAATCGGGTTGGACGCGTCAGAGCCCTGGGTCTGAATGCCCATCGAATCCTGCATGAAGTTAATCAAGTCCTG
>JANQOL010000394.1 GCA_028289675.1 Pirellulaceae bacterium | reverse complement strand
TCTGCACAGCGTTTCCACCAACTGGGTCATGACTCCCGCAGCCGCAGGGTGCGCCGACGACACCATCCAGTTCAACGTGGTTTGTTGGTTTCCACCTCCGTAAGCTGTCGCCAGAGCGTCCACGTGTGCTCCGGCGTCCAACAGCGTTTGGACAGTCTCGATAGCGCGTGCCTCCGCCGCCGGCCGTGCTTCGGGACCGCAGTTCTGCAGCACGTTGTAAATAGAGTCCGGGCTCAGTTGCAATTCGTCGTCGATCGCGTTGGCGGACGTGTAGTGCAGTAAAGTCGCGCCATGTTCCGCCCGCGCACGTTCATGGACCAGCTCCGGGTGTTCGGCGAGCAACATACGCAGTCGCTCGACATTCGCCGTCACGACGGCAATGGCTGCTCGCGCAAAGGCCGGGTCTTCGTCAGACAGTACCGTCAAAAGTGGGGGGTCGTCAGAATTCATCACCTTAAATGCTTTCAGATTGAATCGGAACGGCGTCGTAGTGTTATAGCCGCACATCGGCGCAAAGTGGCGTTTGCAACTAACCGTTGGTGCTGCCCATGCCATTAGCCAGCTATCTTGCCTACCGATCGTTAGGTAAGTGCTGTACAATCGTCCGGACTAGAGAACCAATTCTCGGAGAAGCTGCCGTGATTTCACGAACTGGATCGAAGTTCATACTGCTGTTTGCCGTGAGCTGTGCTTGGTTGGTCACTCAACCCGCGTGGGCTAAATCTCCGCGGCTGCGACCTGCAGAGAGGCTATCAGTTCCGATTCTCGATCTTGAAGGCAAGATACATGAACTTAGTCAAAACGATGAAGGTTCAATCAGAGTATTCGTGTTCTTGTCGACCGAATGCCCGGTTTCGAACAGCTACCTCTTACCACTGAATAGGCTGCAACAAAAATTCTCGGGCGCAAAGGTACGGATGTTTGGCGTCGTTACGGATGCCACCGTCAAACGGTCGGAAGCGGCGAGGCACTTTGAAGATTTCAAACTGTCCATTCCCGTGTTGTTTGATCCCGCAGGACACGTTGCACAAGTGCTTAAGCCTACGCACGTTCCAGAAGCATTTGTGCTCAACGCCTCAAACGAGGTTGTATACCGCGGTGCCATTGATGACACCTGGGGTAGTGTTGGGCGTCGTCGTTCAAGACCTTCAAAGCACTATCTGGCTGACGCCATTGATGCAGCACGAAATGGCCGGTCTACTTTGGTTACCAAGACAAAACCCATTGGGTGTATGTTCGAATCTCAGTCAGCTGGCAATGAGAATGCGGCAGTTACCTTCAACCGAGATATAGCGCCCATCATCTATTCAAGGTGCTTGAATTGTCATCGGAACGGGCAAGTCGCACCATTCGCCCTCGGCACCTATGAACAAGTTGCCAAGCGTGCTGACTGGATTGCATCGGTCACCGAAGATCGGATCATGCCACCTTGGATCCCGCATCCGGGGCATGAAAAGTTTGTTGGAGAGCGGTGGTTGACTGAAGGCGAGCTGTCGCTTCTGAGGAAATGGGCCGATTCTGGGCGGGCACGTGGCGACGAAGAAGACCTACCACCAAAGCCTGATTTCGCCGAAGGCTGGCGGCTTGGTGAACCGGATTTGGTGTTGAAGATGCCGAGGCCGTTCACCGTCTATGCGAATGGTCCAGACCTGTTCCAGAATTTTGTCATTCCCGTGGATATTCCTTCTGATCGAATGGTGGCAGCGGTTGAATTCCATCCAGGCAACAAGCGGGTTGTTCATCACAGCGTTCTTTTCCTGGACGGCAACGGAGTAGCCCGCAAGCTGGATGAGGCCACGCCCGAACCAGGATATTCCAACTTTGGTGGTCCTGGATTTACGCCAACCGGTGCGTTGGGCGGTTGGTCAGTTGGCAACACCCCGCGACGACTCCCCGGTGGCATGGGTCGATATCTAAAGAAGGGCTCCGATCTTGTCATGCAGATTCACTACCACCCGACCGGCAAGGAAGAAATCGACCAGTCGGAAGTTGGGCTGTATTTCATCGACAAGCCCGTAGAGGAGACTTTGCGAGAGACCGCCAAGCTCGTCGGCAGTATTTGGATGGCCAATTACGAGATGGACATCCCCGCAGGAGAGAGCGACTACCGGCGTACGACAACCTACACGATTCCTAAGGACATTATCATGGTCGGTGTCGTGCCACACATGCACTTACTTGGCAAATCAATGCGAGTCCGCGCGACTCTACCTGCGGATGAAGGCGAACCGGTTGAGCGGACGTTAATCGACATTCGCAATTGGAACTACAACTGGCAAGATGAGTACTACTACGAAAGACCTTTTAAACTGCCGGCTGGCACGCGGCTGACGGTTGATGCAAGCTTTGACAACTCTGCTGAAAACGCGATGAATCCAAGTTCGCCTCCTAAACGAGTTACCTGGGGAGAAGAGACGGACGACGAGATGCTCTTCTGTTTCTTTTTGCTCTCTGCCGAGAAGACAGCAGACTTGATTCACGTCATCTTTCACAACCTGCAGCACGACTCGAAACAACCGCGAGCCCAAGTTGCGGATGCGGAGTAAGACTTGATGCCATCTTCTGTACCCGCGTTGGCAAAATCAACGCGTAACGAAACGGAAGAACGATTGCTTGACGAGGCTCTAACATTGTTCGCCTCAAAGGGATTTGCGGCGACGAGTGTTCGCGAGATCATTGAGGCAACGGGCGTCACTCGGCCAGTTCTTTACTACTACTGTGACAGTAAGCAAGACTTATTCGAGCGAGTCGTGCGCTGGAAACACGATGACGCCTATAGAGAACTGGACGCCACGATTTCCGGAACCAAGGGAGTTTCGAATCGATTGCGGGCGATTGTGCGCGGCACTTTCGCGTTTTGTGCAGCCGACCCGCGTGTCCCGCAACTTATGTTTCAAACGACGTTCGGTCCGACTGTTTCGGAGCTGACGGACTTCCTGCAAGCTGTCAGCGATCTCCGCTTTGGCGTTGTAGTTCGAGTCATTCAAGAAGGCATTGACACCGGTGAGCTGCACGGTGGTGACGCCAATTCTCTTGCTCTCCTGTTGTGCAGCATCATGGACTATCATGCAAATGTGCTAACGAGGCTTCCCCATGCTGCTAGCCGGCTTACACCGGAGCTGGCTGATAGCTTGGTGGACGCATTCTTGTTTGGTGTCGCGACCGCGCGACGAAAGACACCGGATATCCCAGCCGTGTTTTGAATTTTGTGCCTTTGCTCGGGCGACCCCATCGTTCTTGCAGAACATTGCGGGGAGCTGAATCCTTTCAAGAAATGTCCGACAGCTGGCGGCGACCGCCGACCCGTTGTGCTTAGGGAGCTCTACTTTGTTTCAGTTGGACGCTTCCGCCTGCATGAGTACTCGTTCCAACTCTTCGGTTCCGCCTTGAACAAGGTTGCCCGCTGGATCAATCAATACAGAGGTTCCCAATCCCGGGATGCCGTATCTCTCCCAGGTCTTGAACGTATTGTCCAGAACGATCGGAAATGGAATCCGTTTTCCTTTCCAAACTTTGTCGACGATTGGTTGCAGCGATTCGTCCAACTCGCCCAGCGTAGTTAGCTTGCCTGTGAAATCGATGCAGACACCGACAACTTCGAATTTGTCGCGCTGATTGGCGTACTTGTCATAGAACTCGAAGAGACTGGGCATGTGTTCCGACAAGCACGGCGCACAGGTCATGCCCCAGAACTCAAGCAATAACCATCTCCCGCGAAAATCGTCAATGTTTGCGTCGCGTTTGATTCGTCGAGCATCAACTGCGTGCCATCTCGGTGCCGGTTCACCATAGTGCTTGGTGTAGTCACTCCAACGCCCTGCTTCCTTGGATTCGTTTTCTAAATCCGATCGGTCCGGCTCATCTGGAACTAATTGCAAAACGCCTAGGTCCCGAATACTCCCTTGATCGTCAATCACAATTTTTGGACGCGGAAAGACGCGCAGGTCGATGTCATCTGCCAGTTTGTCCGACACCGCATAGACATCGAGTAGATAAGTGCCTTTGGGAAGCCTGAATTCCAGCTCCTGGGTTTCCGATCCACACGACACAATTCGCGTGCTAGCCAGTGGATACTCAGGATCCTCTTCCAGATGGACATACGCGTGAGACCAAATCGGTTTTGCCTTCGAACCTTTGATCTCCACGCGAGCTCGCACGGTAGTCAGCGGAGAAAGCGAAATTTCTACTCCGTCGTGACTCTTCTTAGTCAATCGAAAGACGGCTCCATGTTTCCGTTCTTGGTCCATAACCAAGACATGCATCTTCCGATGAGTATTTAGCTGGAACACTCCATCTTTGTCCGAGCGAGCGCCAGGTTGCCAAGGCTCCATCTGCCCGATGTTGCCCCAAAACGCGCTGGACTCTTTCGATTTGGCGAGATCATACTCCGTCCCGTCGGCTTGTCGCGGGCTACCGTTTGCTCGCCACCAAGGCGATATGTCTGCCCCGGCAACAGGCATTCTGTCATTGTCGATGATGCGACCCACCACCTCCCAGTCGTCACCTGCTACTGGCGTAGACAGACAGCAAGTCACCGTGATCGCCATGCTGGTGATTCGAATCATGACGTTCCTCTCTCAGGCAACGAATTTTGAGCTGTCCAAGTGACATCAAACACCAAAGCATACGCTGAACTGCGTGCCAGAATCAAACCAGCTTCCTGGTTCTTTTTGGGCAATCCAACAGCCAACCCTCGCAATCGACAGGAGTGCCCGCCGTCTCGCGCTACGTTAGAACCAGCGTTGTTTTGGCCGGGGGAATCCCCAGCTGGCTGCCAAGGCGTCGGCGGCGTCTTCGGGATCGGTGATGTCGTCCCAGCCTCCGTTGCGGAGAAACGCGTGTGCCAGCTCATGGGCGATTACATAGCTGGCAAAGTCCAATGGAGCCTGTTCCAATTTAGCGCGGAGCACCACACAGCGGCTGACTGCCGACACCGACACGGGCAGATTCATAAACATCGTCCAGCCTTTTTCCGGTGTGAACTCCTCGGGCCGGATTTGAAACGTGGTGTCGTCCAGGAAATCCTGCTGCACGTTGTCGGGCAGCGATTCCAGTACTTGTTGGATGCGCTCTCGCAATTGTGGCAGCGCCTGAAAGCTGTCGAGATATCCGCCGAAGTCTTGTGGCATGATCCGCCAATTAGTGCGAGACGCACGGAACCACAGCGGTCGCGCGCGTCCACGAAGAACGAGTTATGATCATTGGTCGCGTTTTAGACAAGTGTAGCGGTAACGCGCTGTTTCGAGCAACGCATTCGTTGGTCATGCGCCCTGTACGCCCTGACGAATCGTACGCGTAGCTATCGCTTGGTCTTTTCGCCAATGACCAATTGATCACCTACCTGGATGTCGCCCGAAACCAGCTCGGTGAATCGGCTGTCGGAGATGCCAACTTGCACTGTCCTGGCACGGAGCAGACCATCGTCGCCCAAGACCCAGACGTGTCGGTTGAGGCTTGAGCGCTTGCTCTCGGCGCGTTCGGTGGCCGACTGTTGAGACTGAGCTTGATCGGAAGCCTGTTCTTGGGCGGATGCCACACCGTCCAGCACCGCGTGATCGTCGGGATGCACGCGTTTGCGGTTGGGTGGGTAAAATCGCAGAGCCGCATTGGGGACCTTGATAGCCTCCTCCAATTGCTCAATTTGAAACGATAGACTGGCCGTCATACCGGGCAGCAGCTTCATGTCTTGGTTGGGCGTCTCGACCACCACCGGGTACGTCACCACATTTTGCTCCTGGCTGCTACTTAAACGCACCTCGCGAATAAATCCGCTGTCGAAGATCTCGTCGGGGTAGGCGTCAACTGTGAAGCGTACGGGCTGCTTCTTGCGTTGTGCATCGCGAATCAAACCGATGTCTGCCTCGTCCACAGACGCATAGATGTACATGGTCTCATGCATCTTGGGGGCGACGACGAACAACTCCGGTGTTTGGAATTGAGCCGCTAGTGTTTGTCCTTCATCAATCTTGCGATCGATGACGACGCCGTCCACCGGTGAGCGAATTTCCGTGTACTCCAAATTGGCTTCTGAATTGTCCAAGTTGGCTCGCGCTTGAGTTACCGCTGTCTTGGCCACGCTCAATTCGGCGGAGGCGGCCATGCGAGAAAAGCGCATCTCGTCGACCTCGGTATCCGAAATCAAACTTGCGTTGCGTTTGACCAGTCGTTCCGCCCGCCGCTCGGAATTGACCGCTTGCTGCAAGCGAGCCTCGGCGCGTTCGACTTCAGCCAAACGAGTTTCCAGTACAGCTCGATCACGGAGGACGACCGATTCGAACAACCGAGGATCGATCTTGGCCATCAACTGGTCTTTGGCGACTTCGTCATTAAAGTCGACGTACAATTCGGAGATCGGGCCGCTGACGACGGCACCCACGGTGACCCGCATGATGGGTTCGACCGTGCCGGTGGCATTGACATGCAGCGTAATGTCACCCGATTCGACCTCCTGAAAACGGTACTTGGGCTTGTTGCGTTCGCGCAGGTACGACGCGGTGGGAAAGTAGATGCCTGCACCGACTGCGCCCAGCAGCAGCAAGAAAAACAGGGTTGTAAGCAGTCCACGCATGGAAATCCGGCCCGTGTGATGGTTCAGAGGGATTCGTCGCTGGGTATTCGCTGGAGCCGGGCAATGCTTGGATTATAGTTGCAAAACTCCGGTTCCCCAGGCCAGGCCGGAACCGAAACCGCACATCAGCAGCCGCTGGCCGGCTCGCAGATCGCCCCCGGACAGCGCTTCGTCCAGAGCCAGTGGAATGCTGGCCGCAGACGTATTCCCGTAGCGATCAAGGTTGACGAACACCTTGTCGCGATCGATGCCAAAATCGGCCACGGCGGACTCGATGATGCGGATGTTGGCTTGGTGCAGAATCATCAGATCCAGATCGTCCACCGACAGACCACAGTGCGCCAGACAATCGCGACTGCTATCGGCCACGACGCGCACGGCCCACTTGAACACCGGACGCCCTTCCATCTTGAGATAGTGGTCACCGGCCTCCAAGTTCGATGCGGTCAGTGGTAACCGGCTGCCACCACTGGGAATGCACAGCATCTGACCGCCACAACCTTCGGCGCCCAGCGTGTAGCTGACCAGCCCCTTGCTGGTGTCTTCAGTAGGACGCAATAGGACCGCACCGGCTGCGTCGCCAAACAAGGGATACGTTTTGACGTCTTGCGGGTTGATGGTGCGGCTCATCACTTCGGCACCGATCACTAGGGCACACTTGGATGCACCGGTGGCTACGAATTGGCCCGCAGTCACCAATCCGTACATGAATCCTGCACAGGCCGCATTGATGTCCATTGCCGGCGCGACGCAGCCCAATTGCCGTTGCAGATGGCAGGCGGTCGACGGTGAGGCGTGATCTGGTGTAATGGTGGCCACCAAAATCAGGTCGACTTCCGCCGCGCTGACGTTCGCCCGTTCCAAGCACTGTTGAGCGGCCTGTAGCGCCAAGTCGCTGGTCGCCTGATCGGGCGCCGCTCGCCGCCGTTCCAAAATCCCGGTGCGCTGAACAATCCAATCGCTGTCGCAACCCAGAGCGGCCAGATCCGAATTGGCC
>JANQOL010000355.1 GCA_028289675.1 Pirellulaceae bacterium | reverse complement strand
TGCACACTGCGGGAACCAAGCATGCATCAATCGAGCTAGATGGATTGCCGCATGCCCAGGCGCTGCAAGTTCGCGATCAGTTGATTCAGCAAAAGGAGTCCCTGGATGTCACCTGATCCCACGGATCGTGCGCACGAGATCGACGAGAATGTATCGCGCGAATCGGCCGTGGATCCTCCTGTCGTCGACGCCAAGGATCTCGGGCCAGCGGGACTGGACGCGCCGGACAATCAGGCCTCAGCCGTCGGTGCCGGCGCTGGTTCATCCGCCGATCGCTTGCGGGAGCCCAGCTTCCTGCACCCATCGTCCGTGATTTTCGAAGCCACGTCCCATCTGCGACGCATTCTCTTGCCAGCTTTCATCGGTCTAGCTGGGGCCGCGCAAGGTAGCGTGTGGGCGCTTGGCGTCGCCGGCATCTTCTTTGCCGGTTCCCTCGTATCCACGCTGCTACGGTACTTTACGCTGAGATACCGCATCCACGAGTCGGACTTCGTCGTCACCGAAGGCCTGTTGTTTCGCCGAGTTCGATCGGTGCCGATTCGCCGCATCCAGAATGTAGATCTCGTTCAAAATATTCTACATCGTTTGTTTGGGGTGGCTGAAGTCAACATCGAAACGGCCTCCGGAACTAAACCTGAAGCCACGCTACGAGTTCTTACGCACCAACAGATCGAAGAGCTACGGCAAGCCATCTTTGGCACTACATCCATCGCGGCGGAATCGGAATCGCCCGCAGCCTTAATCGATCAATCGCTGGTCAGTTCCTCGCAAACGTCACCGACAACACAACCAACCGGCGAACTGGCAATGGCGGCGGCACAGCCCGCAACGACCAGAACGGCTTCGACCGCCCAAGCACAACTGGTTTACGCCATTCCGCTGCGTCAGTTGATCTACGCCGGCTTGGCGAGCAACCGAGGTACGGTGCTGTTGGGAATTGCGGTGGGTTTCTTTTTTCAGCCAGGGTTTGACCGTGGGGCGTACCGGAATTGGGGCCAAGAGGAAATCGACGCACTCAATCAATACTTGCCAAGCTCGGATGCGCCGGCGACTTACATCTTGACCATCGTCGCGGCCGTATTGGGTTTTGTGCTGTTGCTAAGGCTGCTCAGTATCGCTTGGCACATACAACGCTTTTACGGTTACCAGCTGACCAGACTTGGCGAGGACTTGCGCATTTCCTGCGGTCTACTGACGCGCGTCAGCGCGACCGTACCCCGGCGCCGAGTGCAGTTGATCAGCGTCCATCGCAGTCTGTTGATGCGTTGGATGGGCTTGGCGGCCATTCGCATAGAAACCGCTGGGGGCGCTGGAACCGAAAACGAAAACGCGGCTACAACGGTTAGCCGTCGCTGGTTCTTGCCGGTGATCGCCGACGGCGATGTCAACTCAGTTCTCGCCGAATTGAGGCCCGACATCGCTTGGGACACTCAGCAGCTTGACTGGCACGGGCTGTCTCCGCGCACCCCACGCCGGCTAATGATGCTGGCCGGCTGGATGTCGTTGATCGTGGCTGCCATCGGACTGGGCATTCTCCGACCCTGGGGCTGGTTGGCAGGTGTAGCCGTCTTTCCCGGCTTGGCCTGGTTGGCCGTCAAAAAAGGGCGTGCCAAACGGTTCGCCCAATCGCCTTGGGGTGTGTGCTACCAGAGTGGACTCTTTACCCGAAAGACCAGCTACGCGTTCTTTGATCGCATTCAAAACCTGCAGCTCGCTCAATCCCCCTTTGATCGACGCTGGCAAATGGCCTCCCTACACATCGACACAGCAGCGGCGGGTCCCGCTGAGCACTTAATTCACATCGACTACCTAGATGAGGCTTTTGCCAAACACCAGTTCCGAATTTTGCGAGCTGAAACAACTGAACATGTTCCATCCTGGGCTTGATGGTTCGCGGTGCCCATAGACTGCTCCCCTCCTGCCCAGGTATCAGCGTTGAAGTTCCCCCAGGGCAGTAGGCGCGCTTTGTCTCGAGCACAATACTCGTACCATGAGTCACGCGAACCCTCAATCCGACCCGCGTTCTGGCGACGCACCCATCTTGGAACCTGACGTGGTTGAAGCCGAGCTGGTAACGGAAGAAGGTCGGCGACATCTGGGCGTCCCGTGTCCAGTCTGCGGTTCGCCTCGTGAGGGCAGTTCCAAATTCTGTGTGGCCTGCGGAACCCCTTTGGAAACCCCGGACGTGCCCGTAGTCGTGCAAGGAGCCAGTGGTTCGGGGGCCACGGCGATTCCGGACCACACGTTTCAATGCCAGAACTGCGGCAGCCAAGTCGCAACCAGTTTGGAGCAGCGCAGCTACGTTTGTCCGTTCTGCGACTCGACTTATGTGACCGAGATTCCGGTCTCTCAATCGGGCCGTCAACGGCCGGAGTTTGTGATCGGTTTTGCCATCACGGCCACTCGCGCTAAAGAGCTGTACTTCGAATGGCTCAACAAGAATGCCTGGTTTCGCCCTGGCGATTTAGCCCAACAAGCCGTCGCCGAAAAGCAAAAGGGGATCTATCTTCCGTTCTGGCATTTTTCGATGCATGCCGACAGTGATTGGGCGGCCCGCATTGGTGAGTATTGGTACCGCACGGAGACGTACACCACGACCGATAGCAAAGGCAAACGAGTTACGCGAACTCGCCAAGTCCGAGAGACCGAGTGGTTTCCCATCCACGGCGAACACAGCCGCTATTACTACGGTTACCTCGTACCGGCTTCGCAAGGCATCTCCGAAGCAGAGGTGCGGGCGATCCAACCGTTTCAGCTTTCTTCGCTGGCGCGCTATCGTCCCTTTTACCTGGCGGGCTGGATGGCCGAAGAGTACTGCGTCGATATCGATATTGCCATAGCACAGACCAAAGCCGAGTTTCGGCAGCGGCAAGAATCTCAGGTCAGGCAGTTCTTACCGGGCGACACACATGCAAATCTGCGAGTTCAAACCCGATTCGACGTCAGCGGAAGTGACCTGATTTTGCTTCCTGTGCACGTATTGAGCTATCGCTATCGGGACCGAGTGTTCCGGTTTTTGGTCAACGGCCAAACCGGCAAGGTGGTGGGCGAGAAGCCCTTGTCGGGTAGGCGGATCACCGTGTTGGTCGTATTTATAATTTTGATCTTGGCCGCCATTGTTGCCGCGTTTTACTTCTTGTCGCGTTAACGCTAACTCGTGCGGGCACGATGTTGATGCGACTTCAACTGGGATTCCTGGATGGCATTGGTACGGGCAAGCAGACCGCGGCAGATCAGGTTGGCTAAAGATCTAACTCGATTTATCAAACGCGGACATTGTTGGCTGTACTCGCACGCGATCGAAGCCATCAATGCGCCTGCGGGCAGCGTGGCGCTGATCGTGGATCGGCGCGACGAGAAACCCGTGGCAGCCGGCATCTACGATGCCTCGCACCCGATTCCGCTGCGAGTGTGCCGCACGCAACCGCCGTACGAGCTGGATGATCAATGGTGCGCTCAACGCCTTGAGAATTGCGTTTCACTGCGCAGCTCAACTTTCGACGAGCAAACCTCAGGCTATCGGCTGGTGGCCGGAGAGGGTGATGGGCTGCCGGGACTGATCGTCGACGTGTACGCAGACGTGGCCGTGCTGAAGCTGGATGGCGGAGCTCCAACCAGCTTCTATGAGCCCAGCGGGCTAGCGCGT
>JANQOL010000348.1 GCA_028289675.1 Pirellulaceae bacterium | reverse complement strand
ACGCGCTCAGAATACGCTGAGCACACTCGACCTCCTGATCGGCTGCGTCCGGATAACAGACAAACAGGCGGCGACGGCTAGGCGTGTCTCCCGGACCTTGGCTGGCATACGGGCCGACGATAGAAATCTCATACAGCGCGGGCGCTTGACGTGGATGGCGGTGCGTGTTGAATTTGGATTCCAGCGGTTGCCGCATGGTTTCCATCAAGGAACGCGAGTCGCGAATAAACGTGATTCCCAGCTGATGAGGCCCGGCGGTCAGCGACAGACGGGTTCGCAGGTGCCGATCGATCTGGCTGTGGTCACCGTCTCGTGCTGGACGCACCGTAAAGGACTCGACGGGGTTGCGATCGACGAGAATCTCCAAGGTGTGCTCGCGCTTGAGACCTTCAACGTGTTCGTTTCGATCTCGAGCCAACCGCAATTCGATCTCGTACTCGCCGGTTTGTGGAAATACGTGATCAATCAGCGTGCCTCCGCGCGTGCCCAGCGGCAGACCGGGCATGCGATCTTCTTGCGTAATGTCGGGGCGGATCCGGATCGTCGTGCCGCCGATTTGTCCACTGACGCGGCCTACCGCCATGCGGCTGATCTTTTGAGCTGCCAACACATAGCGGTTCATCAGTGTTGGTGAAAGGTCGTCCACGGTCACATTGTCAAAACCGTGGCTGGAGGAATCGGCGGGTAGCAGATCTTGGACGTCGACATCCAGCGACAACAAATCACGAATGCAATTGCGGTACTCCGTTCTAGTGAGCCGTCTCAGGGTTGGTGTGTGGCCGACAAACGGTTGTTGTCCCGCGAGGGTGTCCAACTGATCCGCGAGGTCCGAGGTCGCTCGCAGGTACTCCGAGATCTGCGGTCGGTCCGAGTCTAGCGGCGGCATCTGACGAGTCTGCAACTTGCGCAGGGCCCGCTCCAAAGTGTCTCGATGATCGGACAAATCATCCCAGTCCAGCTGATCCAAGCGCAGACCGCCGTCGGAGTCTGGGCCACTGTGACAGTCGCTGCAGCGCTGTTCGACGAACTCGGACAACCTCCACTGCTGAGCCGGGCAAGAGCGCGCTGTCTGGCAGATCAACCAGACGGCAGCTAGCCACCATGCATGGCGACTACCTAAAGACCTGGGGATCAAGAAACGAACGTGGTTCACGGAGAGACCGTTGAGAGAGGGAATCGGCAAGTGAACGCAACCGGCAAGCCCCTCAATTATACCCGCAAACTACCAGAGCGTTTTTGCTTTTGAAGTGGTCTGTCTCCGACGGAATGAGCGACCACCAGCGTTGCTGACGCAAGCCATATGTTTCGTGCGACTCGCACTAGCGAGTCAGGATTTTGCCGATGCGGACCAAGCGGATGATGGCGGCCCGAGCGTGCCCAGTGTGCCGCTTGAGCGGATCGAGCTGATAGCATTGATTGCGAAATTGGGCCGGTTTTGCACAGCTTAGGCGTTTCGGTGGAGGCTCCCCTAGCCTGGGTGGTGAAAACTCGCCGCGGTTGCCGATCGTGCAATAATACCTGGTTGTCCGAAGACTGAATTTGCGGTCTTCCACAGACCACAATTAAAATGTGTCGCCAAGGGCCCTGGGGGCTTGGTAGGCCTCCACTTGGCTTCTTCCGATCCGGGCTTGGTGGCGGCCTTCAGTGATGTACAGGCCCGCCAGCCCGTTCCCGCCAACCTTGACGGCAGACGGGCCTTGCCTGTTTCGCCCAGACATTAAAGTCCAATCGAACCAAGTTGAATCCACGATCATGCAAGAATCTTACGACGTCATCGTGATAGGAGGCGGACCGGCTGGGTGCACAGCGGCCGGTCTTGTCGCGGAAGCTGGGCATTCGACATTGCTGTTGGAACGCGAGAGTGTACCGCGGTTTCATGTCGGTGAATCGCTGATGCCGGAATGCTATTGGCCGCTCCAGCGGCTAGGCTTGGTGGACAAGATGAAGGAGAGCAAATTCACGCGGAAGAAAAGCGTGCAATTCGTGACTTCGACCGGCAAAGAATCCGCCCCGTTCTACTTTGAAGAGCATGACCCGCGCGAAAGCAGCACCACTTGGCAGGTCGAGCGGGCTGAATTTGACAAAATGTTGTGGGATCGAGCGTCCGAATTGGGTGCCGAATGCGTTGATCGCACACGCGTGATGGACGTAATGATCGACTACCAAGGTCGCGCTACGGGAGTCAAAATTCGCACCGCCGACGGCCAAACTCGTCAGCTGGCTTCGCGAGTCGTCATGGATGGCTCAGGACAGCAGTCCTTCATGGCCAACAAGCTTGGGCTGCGGGAAGACATCGCCAATTTGAAGAAAGCTGCAATTTGGACTTACTATAAAGGCGCGGTTCGCGACGAAGGTGAAAACGGCGGTGCGACCATCATCATGCACACCTTGGAGAAGGATAGTTGGTTTTGGTTTATTCCTCTCAGCGATGGCATCACGAGCATTGGCTGCGTGGGCGACAGTGACTACATGCTCAAAACAGAACTTGATAGCCAAGCTCGTTACGAACTGGAACTGCAGCGCTGTCCAGGGCTGCAAAGCCGTTTGGAGAATGCCACGCAAGTCGACAAGATGCACGTGGCCAAAGAGTATTCTTATTGGACGAAGCAGCATGCCGGGGACGGCTGGGTACTGATTGGCGATGCCTTTGGATTCATCGATCCACTGTATTCTTCAGGTGTGTATTTTGCACTGGTTATGGGCGAGAAGGCCGCCGATGCGGTTTGTCAAGGACTTCAGTCCGGTGACCTTTCCGGGCAGCAGCTCGGCAGCTGGTGCGATGGCTTCAAGAGCGGATCTCAATTGATTCGCAATCTGGTCGAGGCGTTTTACACCAAGGAGTTCAGCTTTGGCGGCTTTATCCGCGACAATCCCCAGTTCCAGGGCAATCTTACGGATCTGTTGATCGGTCGCATTTTCTACGATGGAGCCGGAGATATCTTCGACAAGATGCAGCCTGCCGTGGAACAGGCGCGGGCACAGAAAATCGCCTCGTAGTCCGAGCTGGCCCCAGCCCAGTGGCTTTGGTACCGCCGGATTTTCCACCGCTGGATTTCCCACCGTGGCGGCGAATTGTGCGGCTGACAGCAGCGACGCGCTTGAAGCACACCCCATCTACGGTGACAATGAGAGATCGTGCTAGGTGCACCTCTCATGGTTCGTGATTGCGCGACGCGTCCTGGCGCGGCCCGCAATAGTCGATATCATGTCCCGCCGTCCTGGGCGTTTAGCTACTTTAACGCTTCGCCCAACTGTCAGATTTCGTAGATCTCATCATGACTCGATCCGCTCGTGAAGTCCTGGAACAAGAGTTTTTGCAAGTCCGGGCCAAGACGTTGGAAATCGCAGCCTTCTTTGATCGATTGCACGCGGCCGAAGTCAGTGACATCGACCACTCGCAATTGGATCTACTTGAACAAGGCTGCCGGATCTTGAGCGATGACAAGCATGACAAGGCGGCACGCGTGCAGCTGTTGTTCAGCCGCGCGTACGAAGCGGATTGGCGCGAGAAGTTTTCTTTGTAGTGTCTGAAGATCAAATGGGGATGGCCAATGTATTACGTTGATCCGCACATACACATGGTTTCGCGGACGACCGATGACTATGAGACGTTGGCCAAGATGGGCTGTGTGGCAATGAGCGAACCGGCTTTTTGGGCCGGTTACGACCGCGGTAGTGTCGACGGATTTCGAGACTATTTTCGTCAACTCACAGAGACCGAACCCAAGCGCGCTGCGCAGTTTGGTATCCAGCATTTCACGTGGCTGTGTATCAATGCCAAAGAGGCCGAGGACGTTCAGTTGTCCCGGGAAGTCATCGCGATGATTCCCGAGTTCTTGGATTGCCCCAATGTGCTGGGCATTGGCGAAATCGGGCTCAACAAAAATACCAAGAACGAAGCGACGGTGTTTCTCGAGCACCTCGAACTGGCCGTGCGAACCAATCAGCAAATCTTGATTCATACACCTCATCTGGAAGACAAGTTTCAGGGCACGCGAATGATCCTGGACATGCTTGTGGG
This sequence comes from Pirellulaceae bacterium, assembly GCA_028289675.1. Lineage (GTDB taxonomy): Bacteria > Planctomycetota > Planctomycetia > Pirellulales > Pirellulaceae > Aureliella. Next base: position 8,565 of record JANQOL010000348.1, on the reverse strand, counting down.
TGATTCCCGCATTGATCCTTCTCGAGTGTTGGTCGATCATGTGGAGGAACACACCATCGACCTGGTGTTGGAGCGTGGGTTCTGGGCCGGCATGACCCTGTATCCAATTTCCAAGTGCACGCCGCAGCGTGCCGCCGACATGATCGAGAAGTATGGACCTGAACGGCTCATGGCGAACTCAGCCGGCGATTGGGGCCCCAGCAAGCCCACCGCCATTCCCGATCTCATTCTCGAACTCCGGCGCCGCGGACACAGTGAGGCCGCCATTGGAGAGGTCGTTTACGACAACCCTGTCAAGTTCTTTTCTCAAAGCCGCCGCTTCGATTTCATCCGACCTGAACAACGCAATGTCAGGGATCAGATCGAATTGTCATAGCCGAATTCAATTCTGCAAAAGCTGACACCACCGCGGTTGTCGGTGCACGTGGTCGTTGGTGCAACTGGTCGTCGGTGCACTTGGCCTGAGGTACTACCATGATCTGCATGTATCGACGCTTGGTAATCTTTACGTTCCTAGTCTTACCCTGGCAGCAGGCGATAGCCGAACGTCCCAACGTGGTCATCATCATGACCGACGATCAGGGTTACGGTGAGTTTTCATGTCATGGCAACCCCATTGCGGAGACGCCCAACATAGATGCTTTGGCGACTAGCGCAATTCGGCTTACCGATTTCCATGTGGCGCCGATGTGCACGCCAACTCGCGGTCAGTTGATGACTGGCCTGGACGCGTTCCGTAATTCGGCCATCAACGTTAGCAGTGGCCGCACGCTGCTACGCTCTGATGTTCGAACGATCGCCAATGTGTTCCGCGATGCGGGTTACCGCACGGGGCTGTTCGGCAAATGGCATCTTGGCGACAACTATCCATTCCGCCCGGAAGATCGTGGCTTCGACGAAGCTGTTTGGTTTCCTTCCTCGCACATCAACAGCGTGCCCGACTTCTGGGACAACGATTACTTCGATGACACGTACATTCACAATGGCCGCCGCGAGAAGTACGCTGGCTATTGCACGGATGTGTTTTTTGAAGAGGCTACGAAGTGGATCAATGCGTCGGATGACAAACCGTTCTTTGCCTATATCGCGCTCAACGCGGCGCACTGGCCTTGGTTTGTGCCCGACCATTACAGGCAAGGGATCCGAGACTCCATTCAGGCAAATCCGGATGTTGTCAAACATCTGAGTGACAAGAAGATCGAATCGCTCGTCAGCTTCCTGGCCATGGGAGCCAACATCGATGACAACGTTGGTCGCTTTGACGCCGCACTGAAGCGAGCCAAGCTGTTTGAGAACACCATCGTGGTGTTCCTAACGGACAATGGCAGCACGATGGGACAAGATTATTTCAACGCGGGTATGCGGGGTAAGAAGACTCAGCTGTGGGAAGGTGGCCATCGCGTACCCTGCTTCATACGTTGGCCGCAAGGACCAATAGGACAGCCGCGCGAGGTTTCGGAGCTGAGTCACGTTCAAGACTTGCTGCCAACGCTCGCCGATTTGGCAAGCATCAGCGACGTTCCCGCCAAATTGGATGGCGAGAGTCTAGCGCCGATTTTTCGCGGTCAACGCGATTCGCTTGACGAACGGATGCTGGTTATCAACTACAGTCGCATGCCCATGTTTGATGTCAAGTACACCGATGGCAACCCAGCCATTCCGCAGATGAACGGTGCTGGGGTACTGTGGAAGAACTGGCGACTGGTGGAGAACCGCGAGCTGTACGATGTCTCCGCCGACCCGCATCAGGACCACGATGTGGCCGGCGAACATCCCGAAGTGGTTGCGCGGTTGCGAACCCATCTGCAAAGCTGGTGGGAAGGCGTCAAAGACGATGTCCTGACGCCGCGGCGAGTGATTATCGGGCACGCGGCGGAGAATCCAATCCTGCTGACGGCATGTGAGTGGCTAGATGTGTTCGTCGACCAGCAGCTGCAAATACGCTACGCCGCGAAGAAGAACGGCACCTGGTATCTAACCGTAGCCGAGACTGGCAGTTACCAATTCGAACTGCGACGTTGGCCCAGAGAAACTGAGTTGGAATTGAACGCGTCCTTGCCCGAAACTAAAGTCACTGATGGAACCTATGTGGCCGGAAAGTCGCTGCCGATTGTGGGAGCCAAAATCCAGCTTGGTAAACAAATTCAAACGCTCGAGCCCAATTCTGGTAATCAATTCTTCGCAACGAAACTCGAACTAACTGCAGGCCCCGTCGAGTTGACGACAACCTTGCTCGATGCAGACGGAAACGAAATCTGTGGCGCCTACTACGTCTACGTCGAACGCACCCAGTAAAGATGAGTTGGTGAGCGCGTACCCATCGCTGCTACCGCGACAAATGCGCACGACACCTAATCCGAAGCGGGCAATTCAGGATCGTCAAGTTTCATCAGTACTCGATCGATCTCAAAGTTCTTGCTGCGATGAGCGATTTCAAAGGTATAGGTGCCGGGTTGGTCAACGCGGAAATACACGCCGTCCTGCTTGATCGATTGAGGTGTGTGGAATCCCGGTCCCTTGGGTAGCTTTGTCCACTTCCAATCACCGTAGGACCGCATGCCATCGGGGCGCGTCTTGTCGTCGCTGGCGAAAAGTCGCTCACCGTTCAGCGACAATAGGACGTCGTTCTCTTTATCCCGACCACGTGGTCCCTGCTTGGCATACAAGAAAACGTAGTAGCGGCCCGACCGGCGAAACTGGATTTGATAGCGATGGCGTCCGCCACCAGGGTCACGAATCGCTTGTCCGGAAGGAGTGTCAACGACCGTCCATTCTCCGATGCCATTTTCAGCTTCAAATTGCACCATGTCGTCTTGTTCGATGATCGCTGCTTTGACTCGCGAAAGTACGACGATCCAATCTCCGTCCGCGTCGGGACGCACGAACGTCGCGTTTTCATCGACTTCTGCCGCAGAACGATTCTCCCCGGTTGCCGCGTTGATCCACTGAACCGAGTAGCGGCCCGGCGCCATTTTGATTTTGGTCTTTGGCGCATCGTCCAAAAAGACCGCGTATGTTGTCTGAGAATCGACAAGGCAATGGCCCGCCGAACACAGGTCCGGTCTTGGCCGCATGCGATGCCAAGGCAATTGATCAAAAGCGTCCCATGCAAGCCTAATCATGGTGTGCCTACGTTCGTTGGCATCGTCCGGATTCAATGATTCAGCGAATCCGCTGGACGAGTTACCGTCCATATCACCAAAGTTCACCATGGTGGCGCAGAACAAAGCCACCAACGCATTTCGTCGAATGTCACGATCGGTGTATCGTGGGTGCCCGACGGTGTTTCCGGGCCACAGTGTTTCCTGGGCGTACAGTGGTCGCGAGGGATGGTGATTACGAAGCAAGTTGTTGGCCAGCCGCTGACGGTCAGTCGTTTTGGGTCCTTGGAGTGTTCCAAAACTCTGCCAGGCTTCCGCGCGAAACGCATCGTCCCCGGTCGCGTTGTGGACCGTCCGTAGGTGGCGAAACACATCGTCTTCGACCACCCAACCCGCCAGTTCTTGGACTTCTTGAAACGTCAAGAACGGCTTGCGGCGTAGCAAGGGTTCTGGTCCGGCGAGATTCCAGACGATGTTCCGATAGGGGGCTAGTCGAGAGATCAAGTAGCGCACAAAAGCTCGACGTTCCAGCGGCGATGCCGGAAAGTTCGAGTTGCGTCCCAGCAGGCCGGCGAAAGGAAACAAAACCATGTCCCGACGATCCAGTTCGTCCAGCAATGCTTCTAGTTTTCGATACTCGGATGGCTTGATCGGCCACAGCTTAGGAGTGTTCCAGCCTTCGCCGCGACCGGCCACTGATCGGTTGAGAAAGCAACTGGCGATGGACAGCGTGTTGTAGCCGTGTTGTTGTGCCCAATCGAGGAAACGCGACCGTTCATCATGGGCCCAGTTTTCCGCGAAGAAGCGATCTCCACAGTGCAACGACCGCATCAAAAATCGATCGCCGCCTCGCCGTCCAAACCAAATCGGATTCTCCGGCAAAGCGCACAGCGGGCCCGAACTGTCCGACTCACCGCACATGAACTTGCCCGAAGTCGTTTGGTCGTCGCCGGTGAACTGCGCCTGGAAGGACCAAGTGCCGACCATGTCGGGCATGAATCGCAGCCTCCAGGTGTTGTCATCATCGTAAAAGCCACGCCATTGGAAACGGCGACCGTCGGGCGAAACGAACTCGGCGTCCAGCGAGACGTCCAGCGGAGAAATGGGAGCAGAATCGTGGGTCAATGAGAGCTCAAAACGCTGCCATTGAGGAACCTCGGCCGGTACATTCTGGGCGAGGCTATTTTCAATCCAGACCGCAACGAGCATTTGGGCGGCGAACAGCGCGGCGACCGTCTTAGGCATCGATCGTTTCATCATGGTGCAATTAGGGTGTCTATTTTGGGTATCGACGGATTCCGACGTTTCAGTGTCTATTTCAGGGTGGTACGGGCCATTTGCCCGTACCACGCGTCCGAAGGTCCTATCCTAGCAAGACCTCCCCGGGATGGGATCGAACTAGTGCGCCTGCGATAGCCACTACGATTGGGAGATGACTTGGATAACACCCCGAGCGCCGGAAGCTCATGCGGATGTCGTACCTGCACCTGGCCGGCGAGATCAACAAGTTGGTAACTTCGTACGGCGACATCGCAAAACGTCCGAACGCTGTCAATTCGCCAGAATAGTTCCGCACCCCACCTTTCTCGACCGCTTGCACCTCGGCAACGTATTGTGGGTTGCTATACTTGCACGCTCACGCTTGGGGCATGTGCAGGCGAGTTGGGGATGAGAATGTTGGCGGGCTCATCCATTGCGTTTGCTGATGGCGCGATTGATGCGCCATGCCAGAAAGCCGATTGAGTTAAGGAAGGAAACACCGGTGGGACGACAAGCGTCCTCCGCGTGTGTTCATCGGTTGAGGACTTAATGATTATTGCATTCAAGTCGTTCCTAGGGAACAGCCCGCGTTGGTTCAAGCTGGTCATCTTGGTGTTTCTTGGCCTTTGCTTTCCAGTTAAGTTGACGCTCGGAACAACGATTCTTGGTTGGCTTTTTCTGGCCATGTTTATTCTGTCATTGGCGATGGCACTAAAGTGCTATCCGCTCCAGAGCGGTGGTATGCTCGCGCTGGCCATTCTCGCATGCGGGCTTACATCACCTTATACGGTGTGGCATGAGATTGAATCCAATCTCGGAGTGCTGGCACTGTTGATCTTTATGGTGAGTTTTATCTACTTCATGAAACCACTGCTCAGTTTGGTTTTCACCAAGCTGATTATTGGCGTCCAAAGAAAGTGGTTGTTGGCGCTGATTTTCTCAGCCACGGCCGCGTTTCTCTCCGCGTTTCTCGATGCGCTAACCGTCATGGCGGTGCTGATCGCGGTGTTCTCTTCCCTTTATTCGGTATATGAGAAAATTCACTCCTCAACGACTAGCGACTACGATCATGATGCCATTCCGGATCGTGACGAGATGGGTGGTGACATACTAGCGCGGTTTCGCAGTTTCATTCGAAGCCTCGTGATGCACGGCGCCGTGGGCACAGCTCTAGGCGGTGCCGCAACCATGGTTGGCGAGCCGCAAAATCTGTTGATTGCCGAAAAATTGGATTGGTCGTTTACGCAGTTCGTTACGGAAATGTCGCGGGTCAGTGTTCCAGCTTTAGTCGCGGGATTCGCCACCTGCATTTTTCTTGAGTGGAGAAAGTTGTTCGGCTACGGCGAAGAAATGGATGACACGGTCCGCGCGATTCTGAAAGGTTATGTCGCGGAAGAAGACCAAAAGAGGTCTCCCCACGAAGTTTATGCATTGTGGATCCAAGGCATTAGTGGCGTGCTGCTGATCGTGGGCCTCGGAATGCACGTGATGGAAGTCGGGCTAATCGGACTTTGCCTCCTCGTTTTCGTGACTGCCTTAACAGGGATCAATGAAGAGCATCGCATTGGCAGAGCCTTTGAAGAGTCTCTACCCTTCGTTTCTCTGCTCTGCATTTTCTTTGTGGTGGTTGGGATGATTCACGATTTGCACCTGTTCGAGCCCGTTATTCAATGGGTACTGGCGAAGCCTGTTGAATCCCAGCCTCAGCTCTTTTTCTTGGCCAATGGGGCTCTGTCCGCCATATCGGACAACGTATTTGTCGCGACGGTATATATCAACGAGGTTAAAGCCGCCTTCGACGCGGGTGAGATTAATCGCGAGCACTTTGAATCCCTGGCGGTCAGCATCAACACAGGAACCAACCTACCGTCCGTGGCGACCCCTAACGGTCAAGCTGCATTCTTGTTCTTGTTGACGTCGGCCATTGCGCCGCTCATTCGGTTGGGCTACCTTCAAATGGTTGTTATGTCCGCTCCGTACGCCATTGTGCTCACAGCCGTCGGCTATTTTTGCCAGTAGATGCAGTTGATCACTTGATCGCCCCTAGGAAGATCTCAGACAGTTAGGACAAGAAGAATGTCGACATCCGCAATTAGTTTTTCTGATCAAGTCAACAAAAACTTTGACCGCGCCGCCGCCCTGAGCGACATCCCTCCAGACGTGCTAGAGCAGATCAGGAATAGCAACAGCGTCTACAAACTGACCTTCCCGGTACGCCGCGATAATGGAGGCATCGAAGTGATCGACGCCTATCGTGTCGAACACAGCCATCACCGGCTACCAACCAAGGGCGGCATACGCTTCAGCCTTGCCGTGAATCAAGACGAAGTCGAAGCACTGGCGGCCCTGATGACTTACAAATGCGCCGTCGCGGATATTCCCTATGGAGGCGCCAAGGGTGGCATTTGTATCGATAGAAGCCTTTACTCCGAAGCGGAGCTAGAGCGGATCACACGTCGCTACACGTTCGAGCTGCTCAAGAAGAACTTCATCGGACCCGGAGTCGACGTGCCAGCACCCGATATGGGCACGGGCGCCCAAGAAATGGCCTGGATCGCAGACACCTACATGCAAATGAGCCGCAATGAAATCGACGCCATCGGGTGCGTTACCGGCAAGCCAGTCCAGTTCGGTGGCATTCGTGGGAGAAAAGAAGCAACTGGCCTGGGAGTCTATTTTGGAATTCGAGAGGCATGCGACGACGCCGACGATATGAAGCAACTCGGCCTAAAAACGGGCGTTGAAGGCAAGACTGTTGTTGTGCAGGGGCTAGGTAACGTAGGATTCCACGCGGCAAAGTTCTTGAGCGAAAGCGGGGCCAAAGTAATCGCCATTGCGGAATACGACGGAGCAATTGTCGACAGATCGGGGATCGATGTTGAAGCCTGCCAGAAGCACCGCCAGGAAACGGGTTCCATTTTGGGGCTGCCCGGTTCCGAAGATCTTCAGCCGAGCGCGGCCGCGCTTGAATTGGAGTGTGACATCTTGGTTCCGGCAGCTCTCGAGAATGTGATTACGGGAGAGAACGTCGGTCGGGTCAAGGCCAAGATCATTGCCGAAGCGGCCAACGGCCCCGTGGCCGCGGACGCCGGAGAGCAGCTTTCGAAGCGAGGCTGCCTGGTACTGCCTGACATGTATTTAAACGCCGGTGGCGTCACTGTTTCCTACTTCGAATGGCTCAAGAATCTAGATCACGTGCGTCCAGGCAGAATGGAGAAGCGTTTTGAGGAGAATGTGTATCGCAATCTACTCGATGCCATCGAATCGGCGAGTGGCTATAGCTTCTCCGCAGAAGAACGGAAAGGAATCGCCAAGGGTGCGGACGAGCAGGACTTGGTTCGCAGCGGTCTAGACGAAACCATGACCAACGCCTATCGAAACATCCGCGAACAAAGGCGCCGGCACAAGGATCAGGTGGACTTGAGGACCTCAGCGTTTCTCGTAGCAATTAACAGAATCGCCTCCGCTTACGAGCACTTGGGCATCTTTCCGTAACAGCACGATCACAGCCCGACACCTGCGTGGTAGGCGGCTCGCGACTGGCCAGCTTGGCTCAGGCAAACAACTTATCAACGTCCGCAATGCCTGTCGGATTGATTTTGGCAGGTGGCTGGTAGCCGGCTGCTAGCAGCGACTGCAGAGTGCGGACATAGTCGCCACCATCGCGGTGCCAGCCGTGTTGGCAACCGTGGCGGGCCCAGCCGACAGCCGTCGATCCGAAATCATCGTCCTGAGCCTCCAGTGGCGGATGATAGGGCAAGATCAGCGCGACCATCTCCGCGTTACCGTGGAAGGCGGCCCAGTGTAGGCAATTGGCTCCGTGCTGGCCGACTGCCGTGACCGCAAAACCGTATTCCAACAATGTGGCTACCTGCTCCGTTTGGTTGTTGCGCGCCGCATGAGCCACGTGCTGATGCTCGACGTCCGTCAGCTGGGCAGCCAACTTCGGATCGTCGGCGATCATTGCCCGGATGCGATCGCTGTGACCAAGCAAGCACGCGTTGAGCAAGCGTGTCGGAGCTGGACTGTGTTCCAACAGCGCCTCCACCAAGTCGGTATGGCCAAAGCGGTCGGCGATCTGGTGGGCAGTCGAGTACCAACCTAATTTCCAGCTGTAGATGTGGTCGGCGGCCGGCGATGGGAAGTGCTGGCGGTCCACAATCGTGCGAACTGCTTGCGAATTCTTTTGCAAGATAGCTTGTGC
>JANQOL010000319.1 GCA_028289675.1 Pirellulaceae bacterium | reverse complement strand
TTGGGGAAACGCCGACGACGATCCGGCCGAATGCTTACAACACATTCAAGACATGATGAAGCTGTTGGACGAAACGTTGCAGGAAATACAGCGCGTTCGAGCCGCCAAACTCATTCTGCCGGGCCGCCTGATTGTGGTGCAAAGCCGCTGGCAGACATCGCGATGGGGCTGGTGGCCGCTGGTGAGATCCGCTTCTGACGAACACGATCCAGATATCCTCGCGGACGATTGGATCTGGTACTTCAACAATGATGCCTTGGCTTCGGCACTTGCAGAGCTGAAAAAGCGATGAGGACGAGACGGACAAGTCATGTTGTCCGCGCAGCGGTGATCAACTCTTGCACGCCGCTCTCAACAGTGCCGGAAAGCCAGTCGGCCCGTCGACTAAGTTCAAGGCAGTTGAACTTGTAGGTGGACCCGAGGGTGACGAACACACCTTGGGGGATCAAGGCAGAATCAATGCTAAACTTGAGACCGCGTTTGAAGTCGTTCTCAAGGCAATGTGGTGGAGATCGTAGGGGTCGCGATTGCCACGTTTTCTTCTTGAAACTCGTCGATCTGGACGAGCAGGACGCGACCAGATCCAGGATCGTAGCAGGCGGCCGTCGCAGCATACACGTTGTAATCACCCAGCCCGCAGAGACTTCGAACTGCCTGCTGTCCCATGCAATAGACAGCGGGAAGGACTTTGCCGTTGCCCGCCTCCTCCTCGGCATCTTCGTCCTCATCTTCGTCCTCATCGCTGTCGTCATTGAGATTGGCTTCGTCGATCGAGCCTAGATGGAAGATGTTTTTTTCCTCGGTGAACTCGACAGTCCCGTAAACAAAGTCGTCAGAGGTGAGCGCCACTTCTTGCTCGGCAACGGCGTTGGCAGCCGCGAACGCGATTCCGACCGCGTTCGCCTTTGGAATCGCATCGTCGCTAGCTCCCTGATCGCCCAACTCCTTCACGGCGGCCAGGGCAGCGATCTCCAGCGTGTTTTCCAGCGTTGCTCGCTCGACCCACAGTCGCCCCACGTCCGCTACCAAACAAAGTAGGACCAGCGCGATCGGCAAGCAGAGAATTACCCATAACGTGGCGATCCCTTTTCGGTTGCAACTTGGATTCAGTCGTCGTTGTCGCATGGCGTCAATCCCAACTCGTACCGGTATGTCTTACTGTGCGTAGTCGTCAAACCACTCACGTCCAGGAGAAACAGTTCGAGCAGATTCGGAGTAATGTCGTTGGTCGGTATCGAGACAACGACGCGCACATACTCGCAGTCAACCTGCGGCGGTTCCGACAGATCCATCCCGATCAACGTGCCGTCCGGCGGGTCCACGACAATCGACTCGTTGCCCACGTTGTGCATCAACGCAACCTGGACGTTCTCGGTTGGAATTCCACCATTCTCTAAGTACCGGTAAATTTTCGTTTTAATTTCCGTCCCATCGAGCGAAGACAGTCTTTCGATGCTTGCTGATTTCGAGGCGGCTTCCGCAGCGATGCGGGCCGCCATTTCGAGCCTTTGCTTGCCTGACATCCAGAGCCCAAATTCAATGATCGCAAACAGCGCAATCACCAGTATAGGCAGGGCGATCATTAGCTCGACCACGACCGCGCCGGATCGACGTCCGCGAAGACGACTCTTCATGGGTTGGCGTGGCATCGAGAGGTCCAATTGCTAGTTGCGTAGGCAAGGCGTGCAGTATTGCCAGAACGTGACTGGCGGCCTGATCTTGCACGGCATTCGCCAGGCCCAACGGGAGCGACTTTTTTAAGCGTCTCGTGCAAACTTTGCCACTCGACCACGTTCTATGTTCGTGCCGCCCAGTTGCCAAATGCTGTGGCGGTCGAAAAACACCCAAGCAATCCGAACATGGGGGAGCAGATGCGTATTCTTCAGTCCTTGTTACGTCAAACCAACGGTTCCGTATGTGTGGAGTACCTACTCTTGTTGACCGTAGTTGGAATTGGCGCCATTGTTGGCCTTGCCGAACTACGCGATGCCGTGGTCAACGAGTTGACCGAGCTTGCCGACACCATCACGACCTTGGTTATTTGACAACGCTACGTCCAGGTAGTTCCAGGCTTTCAATAACGCCTCAGTGACACAGGAGAAACGCCCGATGATGATTCGACGTTATCAGCGATCGCGTAGCGGCTCCGTAGTTCTCGAAGCGTTGCTGGCCTTTCCATTATTGGCAATCGTAACTCTGGCCGCCGTGCAATTTGGCCAGACGCTGGCGTTTGAGCAAGTGGTTGTCGCTGTCGCCGAGGAAAGCGCGCGTGAAGCAGCCAAGGGAGCAAACGCGGATCAGGTCGCGGACGTCGTGCAAACCATACTCAGTCCATACGGGTTGTCGGTTGACCCGGGAGTCCGCGTGGATATCGAGCAAACGACGGAGCCAACATGGGTGACTCTGGGAGACGCAAGTCTACCGGATCCGCCGTCGATCACATTTGTCACGGCGCCTACGGATTCATTGGCAGACGACGAGATTCGCGTGACCGTGCAAGTGTCGTTCGTTGCCACTCGCGTTCCTAACCTATTGAGTTGCTTTGGAGTTGATTTTAGCGACGCGCGATACTCTTCGACCGCGCTGGCGGTCGCGCAATAGACGTTCCAACCACCATGATTCGTTCACCTAGAAAACAATCCGGAGCGTAGCTCGTGACAGTCCCTTCAGGATCCTTTCGTTCGTCAGCGGAACAGGCTGGAACGCGGCGATTGTGCTCGATGGCACTCACGCCGATTCTAAGCCCGCGCTTTGGATTCGGCCCGAGCCACGTCGTAGTGTGTTTGCTGTGGATGGTAGTTTACTTGATTCTTAGCTACCTACCACTTGCCACCAGCGGAGGCGTGTGGCGCCACGTCGCGGCTGGCGAGCACATCTGCGCGCATCGAACTCTGCCGAGTGCGACTGATGCCTTGCCATTGGCTGCGGGTCGACCAGCGACGGATACTTCGTGGCTTTCCGATGTGCTGCTATATGGCGCTGACTTGATAGGAGGCCCGGCAGGGCTGTCCACACTCTACGCTTGTGTGGTTTTGCAGACCCTTTCTATCCTCGGTGCTGTTTTCTATCTGCAAACCGGAAGAAAGCGATTCTCCATTGTCGGCGTGGCCTTGGTGACGGCCTTGGGTTTCCATGGGATTACGGTTTTGCGGCCTGCGACATTCGGCCTGCTTTGTCTGTCTGGCTTGCTTTTAGTCTTTGTTATCAACGAACGTCGGTCACGCGCACTCGCTGAACGGGAACGCTGCCGGGGAGCGGATGTCCTTTCTTGTTCAATCTGGCTTGCGCCTATATTGCTGGCCCTGTGGACTAACCTAGACAGCTCGTTCGTTGTGGGTGCCGCCGTGCTGGCCGCTTGGGCGGGCTGTTCAGCGATCGATGTCGTGGCTCGACAAGGGATCGCTACGGTCTTGGAAGATGCCGACTGTCGGCGGCGCCTGCTGGTGTTAGAAGTGTCGCTTGCTGCTACTCTGCTCAACCCACTCGGCCTTGATGCATGGCTCGCCGCCCTTGGCCTAAGGCCAGATGTTCTCGGCGCGGCAACCGCCCTTGGAAGCCCCTTGGTGCTGGGGTCCTTGGCAGGCGTACCGTTTGCGATGGCTTGTCTAGCGGCGGGTTACCTGCTCAAAAAGAGTCCAAAACCATTCACCGCGTCGGAGATCCTGTTGTTCACTGGTGGAGCACTCGCCGCGGCTTGGAATTCTTATTACTTGATCTGGTTTGGGCTATTGGCCGCCTACGTCATGGTGCCCCACATAGCTAAGACATTCGGCGTGGCACCGCGAGTTCATGTCCCGGAAGTTGCGGAGGCAGCGCGTGAGTGTCACTTGCCGCCACAACCGTTGCAGTTCTCCTACACCTTGATCTGCGTGATGGTGGTTGGTGTCGCCGGGCTGTTGAGCCCGGCGGCGAACCGCACGCTCGGAGCTCGACCGCGTCCGCGAGACCATATGGTTGCCCGACAAACGCCGCTAGGTGTAGCAGATTGGCTCGATGCACAGAACTTATGCCCCAAGCTTATGTGGGCCATGCCGGACTGGTGCGACTACCTGTCGCTACGCACTGATACGCCGGTGATGGTCAACAGCGCGCTGGCGATGTTGCCAGACCAAGTCCGCTCCGACAGCGCCCGGCTCGAGCAAGGCGAGCGTTGGCAAACCATCGCCGATCGATATGCCGTAGATCTGATCGTGATTGACAAGGAGCGTCAGCGGCGCATGACACAACTGGCCCGGCGCGCTGGCTGGCCTTGGCACATTGCCTACGAAGACAAGCAATCGCTCGTGCTGACCCGCGCCGATCAACCATCACCGCGACTCGCGACTATTGGTCAGGAGGAGTCTACATGAGTTCCGCCAGTCACTCACGATTGTCTCCGACGTTTTGGTGCTTTCACACGCTGATCTTGATTGCCATGTCATCCCTTCCTTGGGTGCGCGCTATTCGCCTTTATACACCGCCGCCGTTGCCGGCACCTGTGCTTAATGAACCCGTGGAAGTAAGCTTGCGATACGACGAGCCCAAGGTGGTGACTGACAAGCAACTGGCCGCTGTGTTAGCCAAAGCACGCCCTCGACTCCGCAAGCCGCGGCCCAAAATCAGCGTGCTCGACCACGCGCTGCGATGTTGGGGAACGACCGCCGAGTTTGCCGATCCACAGTGTCTTTCTGGATTGGAAATGCAGCAAGTGCTGCTCGACCACCAGGCATACGTGGAACTGTGGGGAACAGAAGTTCCGCCCTTGCTGAATCGCGAATCGGACGGAGTCGCCGTGCGCACGCTTGAGGGCGCCTCTACATCCAACCACGTCGACCATACGTTGGCGACCCTGGCCGAAGTGGGCACTCCGCTCGATCAACCCATTCATGCGCCCGGCGGTCCTGCTTCGATGCGTGACGTCTTCACTCATGCCGTGCGAAATTTCAGCCTCAATCAGAAGGAATACGAGTGGACAGCGCTGGCGCTCGCTCTCTATGCCCCCACACCTCAACCTTGGATTAGCAAGGAAGGTCAATGGATCACGTTTGACATCTTGGCAAAGCGGATCATGCGGCAAGAACTCGGCACGGGCGTTTGCTGCGGCCAGCATCGCCTCTACACATTGGCGGTACTGTTGCAGGTGAATGAAAGCCACGAGATCATGCAGCCTGCAACCGCTCAGGCCGTTGAAGATCACTTACTGGCGGCGACCGTCCGATTAACGCGCACCCAACACGCCGAGGGCTGGTGGGATGCCAATTGGTCCCACGGCCAACCGCTTGCTGGCGAGCAGAAACTGGGTGACCGATCTCGCCGGCTGCTGGCTACGGGACACGTTATGGAGTGGTGGGCAATCGCACCGCGGAACGTGCTTCCGCCGCGTGAAGTTTACATTCGCGCCGGACAATGGTTGGTCCGCGAGATAGAACAGTTGGATGCACCGTCCGTCGAAAAAAACTACACCTTCCTCAGCCATGCAGCCCGCGCTCTGGCGCTTTGGCGAGGCGGTTTGCCGGCGACTTCCTGTTTGCCGACAACGTGTTTGAATGTTTCCGCGCCGAACGAGCTAGCTGATGGGGAGCGGTAGCTATGAGTTTCTCAACGGGAAAAATGCGGAGTTCGTTGTTTTTTTATCACTGCCGCTAACGAAAGGTTTTTACATGAAGGTATGTAAACGCTTGTGGAAAGACGACGCTGGATTTGTCGTCTCAGCCGAATTGGTCCTGGTCGCCACGATTGCCGTGATTGGACTGCTCGTCGGGATGACCTCGGTCCGCGACGGCATCGTCAGCGAGTTGTCGGATGTGGCTGGCGCCATTCAAGACGTGAACCAGTCGTATGACATCGACGGTGTCGTGGGACACAGTTCCGCCACCTCCGGCTTCGGTTTCCAGGACGACGTCGACTTTTGTGATGATGCCGACGACACGACGGAGTTGGCCGACAACTGCATCACGTTTGACGGCGCGATCTTGGATGAAGATGGCGCGTTCGTCGGCTTACGCAACGACGACGGCGCGTAGTTGGCTAGCGACCAGCAGTTCCGTTAGGCCCTGCATGTCCGATTGCAGCGGCGCATAAAGTGCCCTGCAATCGGACTTTTACCGCTCTGTCTGCAAGACGCGAGCGGAGTCGGAGAAGTTTTCCCCTTTATTCATGGAGTCGCTGGATGACAACCGCCACGCTCATACCGTTGGCTGCCACGGTGTTGGTCGCTCTTATTGCGCTGGTTTGCGACCTGCGCACACGACGCATTCCTAATGTATTGACGGTCAGCGCATTGGCCGCGGCCCTTTTGTTCCACACGCTCGCCATTGGTCTGGAGGGGTTGAGATTCTCACTGGCCGGCTTTGGAGTCGGCTTTGGCCTCTTGTTCGTTCTGTGGATCATCGGAGGGGGCGGAGGAGGCGACGTCAAGTTAATGGCAGCACTGGGGGCTTGGATGGGTCCGGTGCCCACGTTGATTATCTTCCTGGGCAGCGCCGCTGTCGCGCTGGCCATGACATTGACAGTCACCGTCTGGCAAGGCGTTCAAGGCTCTCGCCAGCCATCTCTCGCCGGCAATGGCAGCAGCGAGCAACAATTCAACCATGCGTCCGCTGAAGCCTCGCGCCATGTGATTCCATATGCCGTACCAGTGAGTGTAGTGACCTGCGTCGTGGTCGCTTTCAAATTTCTTAGCACGTGGGAGTAAGGGGCGAGCTGCCACGACGGCGGCAAAATCGTGCGAAACGATACGCGGGCATAACTTATAGGAACCATAGATCATGTCAAAATTGAGCCCTGGAACGTTGCTGTTGGCCATTGTCGCCATACTGTTTGGATTGTTGGGCACCTATGTATTGCGTTTACGCCTGCGGCCCGACGTTGAGGCCGCAAACGAGCAAGCAACCCAAACGCAACTTGTACCAATGGCCAGCACAGACTTGCCGACCGGGCGGCGGATTGCTCTGGGCGACATCGCCCTCACGCGAATGACACGTGGGCAAATGTCTCAAGCTGGGATCCGAGGCCAATTCATGAATCAACCCAACCAGATCATCGGCCGTGTTCTCTCACAGAGTGTCAGCAAGGGAGGTAC
>JANQOL010000314.1 GCA_028289675.1 Pirellulaceae bacterium | reverse complement strand
CCAGCAACGAGTAGCGACGGCATCGAACTGTCACCACAACATCAGCAGCAAGTCACCTCGATTTTGCAAAAGGTCAGAACCTCTTCCAGTATCGCTGCTGCTTGCGGTAGCCTGCGTGGACGGACCGCAGTAACTATCCGATCTGTAGCCGCTTTGGCACTGCTGGAAGTGGAGCCCAGTTTGCCCTTCGCGCAATGGTTGCCTTGGAACGTGGCGGTGACAGCTTGTGCCCAGGAACTGTCCGGTCGAGCCTCAGAACAAGCACTGAATAATGCACCTGAATCTCACTGGGGGCCAGAGGAGGAACGCGCTGGCGACCAGTTGGATGAGCCCAACGCGTCGTCCCCCGATACCGCCGCGACCGAAAGCTCCGGGGCTCAGTCGCTGGACGGGCGAAGGCATCACATGGAGAGCCATCGTTCCGAATCCCGATCAACCTCTGGCCATGAGGTCGGCAGAGACAAATTGCCAAAGAAATCCATGGCACTCAGGCCGAAGCGTCTGTCTCCTCAGCGATCGTCCACAGGCGATCGCCCCGCGGAACCATCGAGCATCTCACCTGCAAAAACCGAATGGGGCGGATTGCCGTTTCTATTGCACATCTTCAGCGAGCTCAACTTCGCGGCCGAGTTCCTTTCCCAAGACAGCTCGTTCTCGCCGGAAAGGAGTCTCCGATGGGTCATGCACCAGTTTGGCATGCTGTTTTGCGGAGATCTTCCCGACGACCCGAGCGTGCTTGCGCTGGCCGGCTTAGCTCCTCAAGATACGGCGCCCAGCATCGGTCAACCTCCGGCGACCGACACGGAGCTGGCCGCATTGGCTGATTGGCAAGCTCGCATGGTCACCGCGCTCCGGTCACGTTTGAATTGGCAAGTGACTGACCGAGAACTGCTGGTTCGATTGTGCCAGCGTCGCGCGCGGATCATCGCCGATCCGGGCTGGATCGATGTGCACTTGCTGCAGCAGGAAGTCTGTACTGACGTCCGACGGGCGGGCTTGGATCTCAACTTGGGTCACGTGCCCTGGCTAGGTGTTGTCGTGAGGTTTGTCTATGAGTGAAATCCTCAACGAGGCGGCGCGTCCTGGGCTGACGGGCAAGCAGTCTATCGATGACATCGGTGTGCAGAGTTGTGTGATGGCAGGACGGCTACTGGACTTGTTGACTCAAGTCTATGTGGTCGCTGGTGAAGATCCGCTCAGTGACAGCTTGTGCTTCTTGGAGCACCGAAGTCAGCTGATCCTGGGAATGGAATCGCCTGTGTCCGAGCGCAGTCCGTGGCAGACGCTTGTGCGCGAAATCAACCTATCACCCCTCGAACAGGACCTGATCGTATTGGCCGGCTGCCCGGAAGAACATGAGGGCTTTGCTAACTTGTTTCGATTGTTGCATCCAAGGCATTTGCCAGCTCCAACGCTGGGACTGGCCGCGCAGCTGCTGTGTAGCTCTGAGCCCGAACGCATCGCCTTGCGCGAAACGATTGAAACCGGGCCAGCGGTACGTTCCGGAGCTTTGCAAGTCGAGCCGGGAGAGACATTTTTTGATCGTTCGTTGCGCGTGGCCAATTGCTTGTGGTCCGTATTGCACGGCATCGACGCGTGGCCCTCCGGCGTAGGACAACTGAATTGTCGGGCCTTTGACTGCGGACTGGACGAATGGTTTGGTCAGGCGGCTGCACAGCACGCGCTGACTCTACTCAACACTGGAGCGCGCTGCTTAGTTCTCGTCACCGCCGAGACCGTTCAAGTCGCTTGGGAGCGGGCCGCCGCTATGGTCCGCCGGGCGGGACGCCGCGGTGTTTGGTTGTCTGCCGGAAGTAACTTGTCGGAGCAAATGCCACAACTGGTGCCTCATGTCGTGGCCCGGGACGCTGTGCCGGTGTTGCGAGTCGCGGGCCGCGATCAGCATGTCAGCGAATCGGGCACAGGCAAATCAGACATTGGAAATCTCGGCACCGGCGAACGCTTGGGAAGCTGGCCAACCTACGGCGGGCCGATTGTCGTGTGCTGTGGAGCTGGCGAATCCGCGGTTCCGCAGCAGCGTCCACTCGTAGAAGTGCGGTGCGAGCCGCTTAGTCTGGCTGCTTGCGAACAGATCTGGACCGAAACCGTGCCAGCACTGGCGGCTTACGCGCGAGCACTAGCCGCGCGCTTTCCCGTCGAGCCATTTTTTGCCAAGCAGATTGCCGACGACTTGCGACTGCTGGCCGAACACCGCCAACAGTCTATTCGAGTGGAGGATGTTCGTGACTGCATCCGAGCTCGCACGTCCATGCAATTGAGCAGTGGAGTTCAGCGCATTCAGCCGTTTGCCGAGTGGAACAGTCTGGTCTTGCCGGCCTCCCGGAAACGGAGATTGATGGACGCCGTGGAACGGTTGCAAACGCAGACGAAAGTTTTGCGCGAGTGGGGCTTCCTGGCGGGTCGCCAGGGGGCGCGCGGCGTACGGGTGCTGTTGAGTGGGCCGCCCGGCACTGGGAAGACGCTGGCCGCTGAGGTGGTTCGGTAAAAGCCCCATCCGCTCCC
>JANQOL010000121.1 GCA_028289675.1 Pirellulaceae bacterium | reverse complement strand
CCGTCGATCATTTCGACTTCCATCACAAAGTCGCGCAGTCCCCCGTAGAGCAATTGATCGGGACCACTGACGCCACTGGCCACCGTTCCGCCCAGGGTCGAGCCTGCGTCCACCAGCAGCGGGTCGAAGGGCAAATACTGTTGGTTTTCGTCCAACGCTTGACAGACTTCGCGCATTGGAGTGCCGGAGCGGGCCGAAATCAAAAACTCACTGGCCTGGTAGGCCGTAATCCCTGACCATTCGCGAAGACTAATCGGTTCCACCGCCTGAGTGTCGTGCGCGGCGAGTGATGGCTTGGTGCCAGCGCCCACGGGAATGATCGCCGGTGATTCGGCACCGCGAACTCGGGATTGAATGTCACTTAGCATAGAACACAGAACACATGGTGGAACGGACTCATCGGCGACTAGTGCGAGTCGCACGGACATATGGCTTGCGTCATCAACGCTGGTGGTTGCCTATTCTGTTGAAAACAAGCCACATCAAAAGTAAAAATGCTCTAACTCAAAACCTTGGAACCCTGATGCAACAACGGAATCGCGTCTCGCCGGCGGATGGCATGAACAGCGATTGTAATGGGAAAAATTCTGTTTGAGGTCAGCGTGCGCGCAAGTCGGGAAGATCTCGCTGCCGGGGCGATCCGAGCTACGGACTCAGCTCACGAGCTTGCTGCATGTAGTCAAATCCCAAGTCGCGGATCCATAACTGGCTGAGTTGTCCAAACACGTCCCGCTGCAGCAGGATTTGGTCATTGATGATTTGGTCATTGATACTGCTGGCCGGCCACAGGCAGCCCGTTGTACCACAAAGCAAAATTTCCTGCGCCGACATGGCACGCTCGATGGGAATTGGTTCACGAACGACTGACAAACCAGCATCACTAGCCAGTCGTATTGTTCTGCCCAAGCTCACTCCGGCCAGCGTGCTCTTTTCTGGCGGGCACACGAGACGCTGCTGCTCGACGATCATCAAGTTGGCCGATGACGTTTCCGTTAGGCAGCCGTCCAAGTCCAGCAAGACGGCCCCCGGATAGGAGGAGTTGTTTCCGCCAACCGCCGAATCTGCCAGAAAGTACTGCAGCCGGGCCCGCGTCTTGATGTGAGGGTCCCAACAGGCCGCCGGGACGTTTCTTGGTGCCGCTAACTGCAACGGCTGGCCATGACTATACCAATGGTGCAACCGCTGCCAGTTGATGGCAGAGGGATGCGCGATCAATGTTGGCTCCGCCGATCCGTTGTCGCTCCTCCCAGGCGTCGCCAACAAGATGACTGAGAAGTCTTGGCCAGACATCGCCGATTGATTCCGCTGGACGCAGTCGCCAATGACTTGGTCCCAATGGACTGATCTTGGTAGAGCAATGCCGAGCGCTTGACAGCCATTGACAAACCGCTGTACGTGGGCGTTCACGTCCAGCGGCTGTCCTCGACACGTTCGCAGGCGATCCACAACCATCGCGCCTTGAAGGACTCCCCAATCGTCCAAGCTCAGGCGGACGTCATCTTGGGTTGTCCAGCCTTGCAGATATGTCCAAGCTACTTGCTTCGGCATGAAGTTCTGCCCGGCTCGTTGCGGAATCGAAAAGGTGGCGATGATGGTGGCACAATGATGCGCTCCGCCAGCCGAATCAGGACGCGGGGACGCAAACCAGACGGCTTGGTAATGTACCAGCAGTTGCGAGGACAGGAAATCGCCACGCGGCAACTGCCGTTGATTCGCCGTACGAACGCGGAACTGGCGTATATAATTGAGGTTCAGGCCCCAATGAAATCATCGCTGAAATCGCTGGCGGAATCATCGAACTGATCAGCAAAGTCTGGATGGAACAGGAGCATCCGTTGAAATTCTTATGGCGATTCGTGCTGCCGTCGATCGCGCTTCAAATGACGGCTGTCGGCGAGGAAGTTGTCGATTTTTCACGAGACGTGAGACCGATTCTGTCGGACCGATGCTATTTTTGCCACGGTCCGGATGGGGAGCGGCGAGAGGCCGATTTGCGGTTGGACCAGCGAGATTCGGCACTTGAATTCGCGATCGTTCCTGGAGATCCGGCCAGCAGCGAACTTGTGCAGCGGGTGTTCAGCAGCGATCCAGATCTCGTGATGCCTCCGCCGGATTCGAAAATCGAGCTAACTGACGAGGAACGTCAAACCTTGCGGCGGTGGGTACAGCAGGGAGCAGAATACAGTCAGCACTGGTCGTTTGTGTCGCTGGATCATCAGGGGCTGGCGGATCAGGTGGGGGAACATCTCGCCTCCGGTGGAAACCCAATCGATTGGTGGGTTCAGCGACGGCTGGCGCAGCTTGAACTGGGGCCCGCGTCGCCTGCGGACAAAGTCAGCCTGATTCGTAGGTTGTCATTTGATCTGAATGGCTTGCCGCCGTCTCATGAACAAGTGCAGCAGTTTTTGACCGACGATCGTCCGGATGCTTACGAGCAACTGGTCGATCGGCTGCTGGATTCGCCTCGGTTTGGCGAACGGATGGCCGTGGACTGGTTGGACGTTGCCCGGTATGCGGACACTTATGGGTATCAAAACGATCGCTTCCGACCGATGTGGCCCTGGCGCGATTGGGTGGTCCGAGCATTCAATGACAATCTGCCGTATGACCAGTTCATTACCTGGCAGCTCGCTGGTGACCTGCTACCCAACGCTTCCCGCGATCAGGTCATGGCCACGGCGTTCAACCGCAATCATCGTCAAACCAACGAAGGCGGTAGTGTTGAAGAAGAGTTCCGCGCAGAGTATGTGGCCGATCGAGTCAACACGTTTGGAGCCGCCTTTTTGGGGCTAACGATGGAGTGTTGCCGCTGTCATGATCACAAATACGATCCCATTACGCAGCGCGAGTACTATCAGCTGTCGGCGTTCTTCAACAACATTGACGAATCGGGACTGTATTCCCACTTCACCGAAGCGATGCCCACGCCCACATTGTGGTTGACTGAACAGCAGCAGGAGCAGCGGCTGGACGAGTTGGCGGAGGAGATTGAACGCACCGAAGGCCGACTGGCTGCATCTTTCAATGAACAGGCCTATGCGCGGTGGCGCCAAAGCTTGGCCGACATTCGGCCGCTCCCTGGTAGTCACGTCAACGGCAGTGACGCCGTCGAAGATCGATTGGCTGAACCCAAAGCGGCGGGCGATGTCGGCCGGCCGTCGAGCCTCGTGGAGGATTTGCACGAGTCGCTGGCGGAAGCCTTGGTT
>JANQOL010000284.1 GCA_028289675.1 Pirellulaceae bacterium | reverse complement strand
CGGCATCATGGGCGGACACGTACAACTCGTCGTCTTCCACGGTACCAACGATATAGATTTCGTCGGCATCCTGGTCGCTGCCAAGATTGTCACTGCCGTTGACTGAGACCTGATCCAACAGTTCTGGATTGCCCCCCAAGATCCTGATGACATCGCTGCCAGCAGCCCCATCGATCGAGATATCGGTCGCATTAAAGATGGTCAGCGACTTTCCGTCGGGAGCGGTAACCAGCCCCAGGTCTAGCGACGCACTTTCATCATGGATAACGAGCAGGTCGTAGTTTTCGTCATTGTCATCGCCCAGCACATACACTTGCGTTGTTGCCGCATGTCCGTCGGCAGTCACGCCTAGCGGTTGCATGATGACGTTGCCATCACCGGCCGTCCAGTACAATTGCACCGTACCGCTGGCATTGGGAACATTCACTAGATTGTCGCCTGCTCCGGCATGAATATCATCGCGTTGCGGGTCGTAAAAAACGTTGCCACCCTCACCTCCAAAGACTTCGTCGATGCCGGGTCCGCCGTCGAACTGAGTGTCGCCGCCAAGCCCTTGAAGAGTGTCATTGCCGCTGTTGCCCAGCAGAAAATTGAGGCCCTCTCCACCGGTGATAATGTCGTCTTGTGGGCCTCCCAAAATGGTGTTGCCGACTGCGCCGGGCCGACTACTGCCGCTAATCACATCGTTGCCTTCCTCCCCAGCGAGATAGCTTTCCATGGCATTGCTAATTATCTGATCGTCCCCGGGCCCACCAAACAGCGTTGCCACGCCCGAGCCGCCGTAGACGAGTGTGTCATCTCCATCACCTCCGGCAATCAGCGCATTGACGGTTACGGATTCGTCAATGAGGATGACGTCGCGCCCGGTCCCACCAATGGCTTCGATGACCTGGACTTCTCCCGGAGCCGTTTCATACTCCTTGGAAATACCACCAAACGTGACGATGAATTTAACCCCGTTGTCCGTTAGCTCTTGCGAGACAACAAAAGATTCATCTGTTTCATCCGGACCGAGCAAACGCGGATTCTCCTCGTTCGGATCCTCGACCCCGTTCCCGTTCAAGTCCACAAATTCTCCAACATGGAGCAGCAGCCGATCGTCGACGATCTGTGCGAAGTTCTTCTGACTTTCGGTGACGTAAAACGGGTTGTAAATCTCCTTGACGTTGAACGTCACAAACTCGGTCTCCGCCAGCACAATTTCTTTCTTGTGACAGAAACATCGACCAAGAAATTTAAATCCAACCCGGTAGCGAAACGTCAGTTCGCCGCCGACCTTGCCGGTGACTTGGAACAGGATCTCACCCAAGTCCCCACTCAGACGGATCTTGCCACCGTCGTAGTTCGCCGGCGTCGGAACAGCCAAAGCCAGATCGGCGGTAACGGCGCCTCCGATGGACGCGCTAAAGAACGGAATGCCGGCTGTCAGCGAAGCGCCTGCGGCCATTCCCAAGCCTACGCCCAGTTCGGGCGGGCTAGCGACATTGTCCGCTCGATTCGACTCCGCCAGATAGAATCCGTCGACGATGCGGTCATCGATTCCGGACTGAAGCGCGCTAACGACTCCCACCCCGTCCAATCCAACTTGCAAATTCAAATGCGGTTCGAGCTCAAACTCAAACTGGCCGGTCAATGCCTGTTCGACTGGGACAAAAAACGGTTGCTCACTGGTTGTGGGTCCGTCATTGAAAACAAATACGTCGGCTCGAAATATGTCGACTCTCTCGGGCTGGCCGATCAAAAGGTACACCAGATCACGAGGATTCGTCAGGAACGGCAGCTCGAAGGTCAAGCCCGAATCGTACGTGCGAATCGCATTTAGAATCTGCTGTGTGAAAGGATTGTCTTCAAGTGCGTCCTCCAGTTGGTCAGCAATGTCGTTGGCATCTACTCCGCTAACGTCATTCAACGTCAACTGACTAAGGGACCCAGAGCCGCTCCAATTGCTCAGGAGCGTAGCCTGCAAATCACGCAGGCTGACGTTGTCGAACCGCAAGTCGCCAAGCATCAAGACGGCATCATTGACGTCGTTGGTCAAGTCGCCCAAAGCCACGATTGTCTGAGACAACTCACGGACGATCTTAAGGGCCACGCTGTAATCGCCGGCCAATTGACCGCTCGAATCCAGATCTTGCAAGGCGCGTAGCAATGTGTACGGATCAGCCGCAGTACCAATCAAGTCGTCAACGATTGGAATCGGAGATTCCGCGATCTTGACCAGATCGTAGATGGGATCGACCACCGATTTGATTTTCTTCAGCGCTGGGGCAACGATACCGTTGATGATGCCATCGATGCCCACGTTCACATTCTGCAGCAAGAAATCACTGCCAGACCACTGCTCATCGGTCGTATCCCAGAGGACGTCGAAGTCGATCGAAGGCGCCAGACTCCCGGCTTGGCCGGAGACGGACCAATGGATGTCGATATCGGTCGACGTTACATCGATGCTAGTGCTCGCAACCGCCGTTCGGTCAAAATCAAAATCAACCAGCAGCGTACCGGACACACTTGAATCCTGATCGGTAACGATGAGTTGGCCTTCGGAGCCCGCCCCCATTGATCCGAACGTGCCGAACACTGCAGAGAACTCGGCGGGCTCGAAGATATCGCTGCCGTTGACCAGATTCGCCGTCAGATCCAGCTGGAGTTGATCGTTCGCCGGAGCGAAGCCGTAGGAGAACGATCCTGCATCTGCTTCGACAATCAGGGAATCCAGCTGGTAGCCCACCGTGAGTGCCACTTGCGTTTCATCCAGCACTTCGAGGGGAAGAAAACTCAGGCCCAGCTGCGGATCGTCGATGGTGACCGTAAAGTCCCGAGAGTCGGACAGCGCCACTTCGAAGGCAATATCGCCGTCTTGCGGACTGAACTGGGAAACCGCGATGTCGTCACGTGTGATGACGTTATCGTTATTGGAGTCCAAGAGAATTCCATAGCCATCTCGCAATACGGATAGTAACGTGTCTTGAAAGTCCTTGACAGCCGCTTGGTCGTCCAGCTGTGCCAGAGCCTGACTGATGTCCGTTCTCAACTGCGGATGGAACAAGTTGACATCTTCGGGCAAACGATCAGATACAAGCGGTACCGTGGAATTCTCGAAGGGAGTCCCCACCACCTGCGATTGAATTTCGTCGAGCGCTCCATCGGCCAGATAACCGCCGAGATTCCCGAAGAAGTCGCTGGCCAACAGGTCGCGTCTTTCCAATGGCTCTACCGCACGTCTGGTACGCAGGGCGCTTCGCAATGCCCTCCGCGCGCGTTTTGTTGATCGGGACCAATTGAACGAGCGCTGTTTGCGCTGGACGAGTCGGGCCATGAGAAGGGCCTTTGAGTTCAAGGGACTCGGGCGGGGCGTCAATGCGAAACGTTGTGACGCAATCGTCGAAAAGGAATTGCCTTCAAGATTCCATGGCGCTGTGGGTCAAGGAATCCAGCGCGGCGTTGGCGAGAACTTGAGAAAAATCTGCCGTTTCTCCGGTGGCGCGGTACGATGCGGCCAACGATCAAAGAATTTTTGCGATCCTGAATTTTTTCGCGCTGCGCTGCCCTCGGATTCTCGCCATGGACAGTCGTGGTGCACCCGGCACTAGAGGAGTCCAGCCGCTTCGTCATGTTGACAAAACATGCTGGTGAACATCACTCGTGAAACACAGAAACTCAACGATCTTACCAGGTACAATGCGGGGTTGATTCCGGGGCGAGATAGTTATGGCAGTTAGCAAAAAGACGTTGGTGGCTCACAGCGACGGCGCCCACCGTCCTCCTGGTGACTTTGACCAGCGTTTGCTCCGTCATCGCAGTTTTCTGCGGCTGTTGGCTTGCGCGGAAATCGCTCCAGACATGCGGAAAAAAGTCGATCCCTCCGACATTGTTCAACAGACCTTGCTGGAAGCCCATCAGACCCGCGAAGACTTCCAAGGCGACTCCGACCCCGAAATGGCCCATTGGTTGAGGCGCATCCTTCAAAACAACATTGTCGATTCCATACGCGCCCTGCAAACTCAAAAGCGCGATATCACTCGCGAGCAAGCCATTGATCAAGCTGGGGACCTGGCCAGAACCTCGCAGCGACTCGATCATCTGCTGGCCACTTATTCCTCACCCAGTCAAAATGCGATGCGCTCGGAGCAGCTACTTCTGCTGTCAGAGGCCATCTTTCAGTTGCCCGAGGATCAGCGCGAAGCCATCATCCAACATCACCTCAAAGGCCAGAGGCTAGCGCAGCTGGCGGACCAGTGGCAACGTTCCCAGGCTTCCATTGCCGGGTTGCTGCAGCGGGGCCTACGCCGGCTGCGCCGCATCATGAACTCTTGAGATTCAGCCCGTGCGACAGAAAACCTGTCGGAAAGAACTCGGAATCAATGAACGACCGTCCTCTATCCTCTCGCAGTGCGTTCGATTCCGTAGAGGGAAACGGCGAGTTTGAACAAGCTGTCGCCGATTGCATCAATCGACTGGAATCCGGACTGGATGTCGACGCGACGTGGATCCGTCAGCAGTACCCATCATTTCAAAATGAGCTGGAAGAGTTTGTCGCGGACTGGGACACGCTGGAAGGCTATTCGAACGACCTCAAACAGGTGCAGACCAACGTTCTTAACGCTCCGCAGCTGCCTACCGAGTTCGGCAACTACATACTCCAGGAACAAATTGGCTCCGGCGGCATGGGAGTCATCTACCGTGCTAATCAACAGAGTCTGTCGCGCACAGTCGCGCTCAAAATGCTGCATAACGTACGCCATGATCGAAAGCGTTTTCAGCTGGAGGCCGAAGCGGCCGCACTATTGGATCATCCCAACATCGTATCGATCTTTGAAGTTGGCGAAGCTGCCGGACAACCCTATTACACGATGCCGTATGTCAGCGGCAGTGATTTGGGTACGCTCGTTCAAAATGGAATTCCCATGCCACCAGCACGTGCCGCGCGGATCGCATGGGGTATCGCGCAGGCAGTGCACTACGCGCACAATCGTGGAATTCTGCATCGCGATTTGAAGCCTGGCAATATCCTGCTGGACGACGCGGACGTACCGCACGTCACCGATTTTGGACTCGCCAAAAACGTAGATGGCTCGGAGCACCTGACACGCACCAATGCGATCGTCGGCACTCCCGCCTACATGGCTCCAGAGCAGGCACTGGGTAAGAATAAAGAGGTGTCTGTGGCCACCGATGTCTACGGCATCGGGACCATTTTGTATGCGGTGCTGGCCGGTCGCGCACCCTACGCTGGCAACAATTCGATGGAAGTGCTGCGGCGGGTCATCGAGGCTCCGCCGCGCGGATTGAATTCTGCCGAGGTGACGCCCGATCTGAAAATCATCTGTGAAAAATGCTTGGAACGGGTGCCCGGCGATCGCTATCATTCAGCCGCGGATCTGGCCGATGATCTGCAACGCTACTTGGCCGGCCAGCCGATTCAAGCCAAACCCACCAGCAAGCTAGGCGCGGCTTGGCGCTGGGCTTTTCGCAATCCCGCCTTGGCCGTTTTGGGAGTTACAGCCTGTGCGGCCCTGCTGTTGGCACTCGTGTCTCTATCGCTTCTGTTGCTAACCGAGTATGGCGCGCGAATAGCCGCGGAAAGCCGGCAGAATCGGGAGCGGGCACTGAATGCAGAAATTCAACGTCGGCTGCAGGCTGAAAACGCGGCTCGCCGGCGAGCTG
>JANQOL010000275.1 GCA_028289675.1 Pirellulaceae bacterium | reverse complement strand
ATCGACGGCATGCTGCGGGATTACGCCGAGTTAGCGACGGCCATCCAAACCACTGGTAGCGATCAATGGCAAGTCATCTTTCCGCCAGGTGCCAACCAGCCCAAGGAGTACTGCGAATCAGCCGCGCGGCGTGAACAGCTGCAAAGCATGTTGTCCGATTCGCTGCATCGAAGCATTCGTTTGAGCTTTGCGGTCAGGCCAGGCCAGGCTCCTCAGGCCGCCAGCGCAGTGCCACAATCCAGTTTGCGGGCTCAAAAGATGCGTGAAATGGCGGAACACCCGTACGTAAAACGCGTTTGCGAGGTCATCGATGGCGAGATCATTCGCGTGGACCTGCCGCGCGGTTCCGTCAGCCCCCCGGCCGGCGGCCCGGCAAATAGCTCTCACACCAGCAACAGTGCAAACGGCTCGCCGGCCGGCAGCAGCGTGAAGGACACCACGGCAACCAGCTGAGCTCAAGTCCGACACTTTCCCAATCCAACACCAAGGATTCCGAACATGTTCAAAAACCTGAATGGTTTCGCCCAGATGCTCCGCAATGCGGGTTCTCTAGGTGAACGAGTCAAAGAAATCCGCGCCAGCTTGGCGGAAGAGGTGGCCACCGGTAGCGCCGGCGGCGACATGATTCGCGTTGAAATTAGCGGTCTTGGGGAAGTGCGCAAGCTGCGGATTGACCCGGAACTGGTCGCCAAAAATGATCCCGAAATGCTGGAAGAGCTGATCCCGGCAGCGATGAACGAGGCCTTGGCCAAGGTGCGCCAATTGCACTTGGACAAGATGCGGGAAGCCACTGGCGGGATCGACCTGCCTGGCCTGGATGATGCCCTGTCCAGCCTGTAATCGTACCCGTGTTGGCGTTCCCCCAACCTTGTCCGACCCATCCGATCTCGCGTTACGATTCAAGCGATGGAAAACTCTTCCTCTGTCAGCGATCTGATCGATCAGCTGGGACGCCTACCGGGTATCGGCCGTAAGTCAGCCGAGCGCCTGGCCTATCACCTCCTGCGGGTTAGCCAAGGCGAAGCGTTGGCGCTGGCAGACGCCATTCGCAACGTTCGTGAGAACGTGTGTTACTGCAGCGTGTGCTACAACCTGGCCGAAGGTCCTCTGTGCCCTATCTGTGGGGACTCCAACCGGGACACGACGCAGTTGTGCATCGTGGAACAACCTCGTGATCTGATGGCGTTGGAACAGGCAGGCGTATTCCGCGGACTGTACCACGTGCTACTCGGTCGGATTGCCCCCTTGGAAGGCATCGGTCCCGACCAGCTGACCATCGACGACTTGATCGAACGCGTCCGGCGAGGCAACTTTTCCGAAATCATCATGGCCACCAATCCCACGGTGGAAGGCGACGGTTCAGCACTCTACATCACGAATCAATTGGCCGAATTCCCGGTCAATGTCACTCGTTTAGCTCGCGGCATTACGACCGGCAGTGTTTTGGAGCACACCAATCGCGAGATTCTGGCCGACGCACTCGCCGGACGGCAAAAAATCTAGGACCTGTCGTACGAGTTCCGCCAACTCGTGGCGTTGCTCCGAGAGATTAGCAGCGGAAACAGGGCAAATATCGTACCTGACTGTCCTAATCTTGCGGACCAATCTGAGATAAACGCTAAAATTTAGGGCATTGAGGTTGTTTGTTGGTTCGAAATCCGAGGTAACCTGCGATGCGCCTATCGTTTGGGATGGAAGCCCGTCAGCTGCAAACGCAGAAACTGGCGCCCAAGATGATCCAGTCGATGGAGATTCTGCAGTTGCCGGTGCTGGCGTTGCAGGAGCGCGTCGAGCAGGAAATCAACGAAAACCCGATGCTGGAGGTCGAAGAGGAGGAAGCTCCCCGCGAGGAGAGCTCAGACTCGGAGGAATCCGCGGCACCCGATTCGGAAAAGGAATTGGTTGTCCAGGACGATCAGTCGAACAGTGAGGACTTCGAGCGGTTGGCCAACATGGACAACGACATGCCTCAGAAGTTTGACGACTTTCGCACGTCGGCCAATCGGACTCAGGAGGCCCAAGATCGGCAACACGACCTCATGGCCAACGCTCTGGAACGGCCCGAGTCGCTGAACGACTACCTGCTGCACCAGTTGGCTGAGTTGGAGATCGACAGCGCGGTCGAGGAGATTGCCGAACGCATCATTTCCACGCTGGATGCCCGCAACGGCGGCTACTTCAAAACCAGCCTCCGGGACCTGTTGCCCGTTGAGCACACGCCACAGGATCTGGAAAGGGCCGAAGAAGGGTTGCGCTTGGTGCAGTCGCTGGAGCCCGCGGGAGTCGCCGCACGAAACTTGAGCGAATGCCTCCTGAACCAGCTCAAACCGGACATCAATCGCTACGATGACTTGAAGATTCTGATCGAGCATCACTTGGAGGATCTGGCGGAAAATCGTCTGCCACTGATTGAGAAGAAAACCGGCATCAGCATCGAACGAATTCAAGAAGCCAAACAAGAGTTTCACCACTTGAATCCGAAACCCGGTGCCGCTTTTCTGGAAACTCACGTGCCGATCGTCAGCCCAGATGTGACCGTGGAACAGGATGATCAAGGGAACTACAAAGTGCGTCTGGAAGATGACCGTGTTCCGGCGCTGCGCATTAGCGACTATTATCGCCAACGGCTGTCCGACCCCAACGCGACTCAAGAAGAAAAGGATTTCATTCGCCGCAAGATTGAGTCCGCCAACTGGATGATTGAAGCCATCCAGCAGCGTCGGGGCACGGTTCGCAAAGTCGCGCAGGCAATTGTCGACTACCAAAAGAAGTTCTTGGATGAGGGCCCCGAGTTGATCGAGCCTCTCAAAATGCAACAAATCGCGGACGTGGTCGGCGTTCATGTGACCACCATTAGTCGTGCCGTCGATGACAAGTGGATTCAGACGCCGCGCGGCATTTTTCCGCTCAAGCGATTTTTCGTCCACGGTACCCGCAGCGAAGACGGCGAGGACGTCGCTTGGGAGACCATTCGTCGCCGGCTGACCGAGATCATTGAAAAGGAAGATAAACAGAAGCCGCATAGCGACGATGACCTGGTCCGCGAATTGGGCAAGCTGGGGCTGAATGTAGCTCGGCGCACGATCACCAAGTACCGAAAAAAGCTGGGCATTCCCAGCAGCCGTCAGCGCAAGGACTGGACCAAAGCCAAGTCATAGAACCGATCTGAAAACCTCTCCGTGGGACGCGGGCGCTCCCGCCCGCTACGAGGTTCTTTCAAGTTGATACGGGTTGGCCGCTGAAGAGCGTGTTCACCAAGATGGATCAGCTTGGCCGGTCCGCGGTCGACATGTCCAGCAATTCCTGAAGCGCCCGCCGCAGCTGCGGATCCGTCTCGTGCACCCGCACATGCTCCAATTGCTCACGCCAATCTGTGGGTGCCAATCGCGCCAGTGCCCAAGCCGCCGACGCGCGCAATACGGGCTCGGGATCCAGCAACAGTCTCTTCAAGGGATCGATGGCGGATTCTTGCCGCTGAGTACCCGCCAACAAAATCGCGTTTCGCAGCAAACCCACCCGTCGACTGCGCCACATAGCGGTGCGCCGGAACCGGGCGCGAAATGACTCGTCCGTCATATTCAATAACTCGATCAAATCCAACCCGCCGTGACGAGGTTCCAATTCGGGATCGACGGCATGGTCCCAACGATTCCATGGGCAAACCTCCTGACACACGTCGCAGCCGAACGCCCAGCCATCCAACTGATCTCGCCACTGCCCAGGCACCATGTCGCGGAGCTCGATCGTCAGGTAGCTGATGCACCGCGACGCGTCCAAGACATACGGCTCGGGAAACGCCTGGGTGGGGCAAGCCTGCAGACAGGCGGTACACGTCCCACAAAAACTTTGATCGTGCGGCTCGTCGGCGACCAATTCCAGATCGGTCAGCATGGCTGCCAGGAAGAAGTAGCTACCCCATTTGCGGTTGAGCAACAACGTGTTCTTGCCCACCCAGCCCAGACCGGCCGCTTCGGCCAATTCGCGTTCCAATAGTGGCGCGGTATCAATCACACCGCGCACTAGAGCGTTGGCGTGGTGCTCCAACACCCAGCGTTTCAAGCTTTTTAGGCGAGCGTGGATGACATCGTGGTAGTCCACCCAGCTTTGCGCATAGCGGGCGACGCGACCAACACTCGGCTGGTCGTCCAAATCGGAATGCGTGCTCGCATAGGGCACGGCCAACATGAGAATCGTCTTGCAACCGTCCAAAACGTGATGAGGGTGGTCGTAGGCCTGACGGCGCGCTTCCAAATAGTGCATACGGCCAGCGTAGCCCGCGTCCAGCCAGCGATGAAACCGCTCCAGTCGTCCAGGCTCAGCGGCCACGGTCACGCCGGACATTACGAACCCCAGTTCATGTGCCTGGTCTTTCAGTGTCCGCGTAAACTCGTACATAGCTGTCCTACTGGCATAACCCGCACAACCGGCCCAATCCCTACCTTCATCCTGACGAAGCGATCCGTCATAGCTTGACGCCGGAGCACGCCCAATTAGCGTTGAACAAATAGGAAAACCGACACGGAACGTCCACCCATTCGCTACGACAGAACGGACTCACTCCTGTCCCACGAGTCCGCAACGAGGCAAGTCCATGAAAGTCGCAAAGTTCGTTCTACCCTGTTTGTTCGTGCTAGCCGGGAACGCGTCGGTCGCCCGAGCCGATTTCGGCAATCTGGGATTGGCCTATCTGTTTGGCTACGGTGGTTTTGGCCCCCAAGTCCGATCCTTCACCCCGGCGCCACCCTATTTTGCACTGCATCCTCCGGTGTACTACGGCCAGCGTTACACGCGTCCGTACGGCGCCAGTCCATTTGCTGCGTGGCCACAGCTGCAATCCAGCCCCTATTATGCTCCGTCGCCGCACGTCAGTCGCGCCCCGGCCTGCCTCAATCCGTACGTTACCGGTGCGGCCAGTCATGGCACGGCTCCAGCGTCGGTCCGCGGAGGCATTGTCAGTAGCCGGCCAATTGAGCCACTGGTGATCGACAATCCTTATTACAAACCGCAGGTCCAGTACACTTCGCAAAGCTCTGTCGAGTGACCGCCAATCAGGGCGCGGTTCGAGGCTGCCAATCGCGCCTTTATAAGAACAGTCTGGCAATATTCACGTAGACGACAATTCCCAAAATGTCGTTGATGCCCGCCACGAAGGGATTGCTCATCAATGCCGGATCCCAACCGAGCCGCTGAAATACCAGCGGCAGGATGGATCCGGTCAACGTACCGCAAAGCACCACCAGCAACACGGTGATCGGTACGATCGACGCGCTGGTCAGAGTGGGTGCCAACTGGACGGCTGGCCATACAGACAGCCCCGCCAACAGCAAACCCAGCAAGACGCCTGTGGCCACCTCGCGTGACACAATCTTGAGCCAGTCCGACACCACGACGTCGCCGGTAGCCATGGCGGCGATAATCAACGTTGACGACTGCGCCCCGGAATTACCTCCGGATCCAATGACCAGCGGAATAAACCAAACCAGCCAACCGTATTGGTCAAAATCGGCGGTGTATTGCCTGAGCGCCAAAGCGGTCAGTAGTCCCGCAAAGAACAGGATGCCCAGCCACATCCCGCGTTTCCACGTCAGCGTCAGAATTGGCGTGCGCGCGTAGCTATCTTCCAACGGCTCGACGGCTGCAATTCGCTGGACGTCTTCGGCAGCCTCTTCGAAGAGCACATCGATCACGTCATCGTGCGTGATGATGCCCAACATGTGCCGCTGTTCATCAACCACCGGAATCGCCAACAAATCGTATTTGGCGACCGTTTGAGCAACCTCTTGTTGGTCGTCATCGGCACTGACTGTCAAGATGTCCGTGTCCATCAACTCGGCAATCGTCGTATCTTGCTTGCCAAAAGAGGACACCAACATACGGGTGCTAAGTACACCGCGCAGATGATTCGTATCGTCGACAACGTAGATGTAGTAGATTGTCTCCAGACGCTCCGACTGTTTGCTGAGTTGCTCCAGCGCCTGCCGGACCGTCAACCTTTCGTCGAGACACGCGGCTTCGGTCGTCATGATCGAGCCGGCCGTACCCTCCGCAAACGTCTGCAAGCGACGGATGTCGCGGCGGT
>JANQOL010000270.1 GCA_028289675.1 Pirellulaceae bacterium | reverse complement strand
CAATTACGTCGGTGTCGAAGGCCCCGAATCCGGGCAGCCGGCCCTGCCTGAGCCTCACCGCCGATTGTTTGTGTCGCTCCCAGACGAAAAGCGGTCCGTGGAACAAGCAGCCCGCGATACTTTCCAGCCGCTGATGAGGCGCGCGTTTCGGCGTGAACCGGCGCGACTTGAGGTCGATCGGGTCGTCAATCTCGTGCAGATGGCGGTCGAGCAGGGCGAGAGCTACGAAGATGCGGTCGCCTATGGTCTGCAGTCGGTGCTGGTGTCGCCCAAGTTCTTGTTCCGATTGGAAGAGATCGAAGACGCTATCGCCGGCGACAAAAGCTCCGAAGATGAGAGCGTCGAGATGCTGGGTGACTACGCCTTGGCGTCGCGGCTGAGTTATTTCCTGTGGTCGAGCATGCCGGACGATACGCTGCTGAATTTGGCGCAGCAAGGTCAGTTGCGAGACCCCTACGAGCTGAGAGTCCAAACGCGGCGAATGTTGGCGGACCCGCGCCGTCAAGCACTGGTGACTCGCTTCTTCGGACAGTTTTTGGGGCTCGGAGGTCTGGCCGAGGTCGAACCGGATCCAGACCAGTTCCCGATGTGGAACGATGCCTTAAGGGATGCCATGCGTCAGGAGTCGGAGCGGTTTTGTGCGAGTCTCTTGAGCGAGGACTTGAGCCTGAGCAAGCTGCTGTCAGCCGAATACACGTTCGTGAATCCGAGATTGGCCGAGTTCTATGGAATGGACTTCGACGGTCGTGATCCGCGTGAAATGTACTTTGATGGTCCAGGGTATGGGCATCGCCGCAACAAGAAGCGTAGAGACCTGAGGTATCAGGAAGAGGACCGCTGGATGCGGGTGTCGCTGCCCGAACAGCGTCGCGGCGTGTTGACTCAGGCTTCCATCTTGACTTTGACGTCTAATCCAACCAGTACCAGTCCTGTAAAACGCGGAAAGTGGATTTTGGAAAGCATGCTGGGCGATCCGCCGCCGCCGGCACCGCCGAATGTTCCCAGCCTGGAAGCCACCCAAGAAGAGCACGAAGAACTTTCGTTGCGGCAGCAACTGGAGATCCACCGAGCGAATCCTAGTTGCGCCAGCTGTCACCGAGTCATGGATCCGTTGGGTTTGGGCTTCGAGAATTTCAGCCCAGTCGGCCAGTGGCGCGAGCGAGATGGCAAGCATCCCATTGACGCGGCCGGAGAACTAGCTGATGGCCGCCAATTTAATGGTTCGGCCGAACTGATCGACTTGCTGCAGTCCCGACAAAACGACATTTATCGACATTTTGCGTCCAAGCTCTTAACCTATGGGTTGGGACGCGGGCTAGAACCAGCCGACAACTGTAGTATCGATAACATTATGGAAGCTGCCGAAAAACAGGACTATCGGCTGTCTGCCTTCATCGAGGCAGTGGTCGTCAGTCGTCCATTTCGGCAACGCGCCGTCCTAGAACCAGCTCAATCCGGGAGCCAGCCATGACTGTTCGTAGTATTTCTCGCCGTACCCTGTTGCGTGGAACCGGAGTCGCGTTGGGGCTACCCATGTTGGAATTGATGCGCCCGGCAAGGACTTTGCTAGCCGGTGATCGTTCCAGTGATCAGCCGCCGGTGCGACTGGCGTGGGTGTTTTTTCCAAATGGAACCAATCCGGAACGCTGGCAGCCCAAGACGACCGGCCGCGATTGGGAGATCTTGCCCTCTCTGGAGCCTTTGCGGGAATTCAAGTCGGATTTGTCGGTGCTCAGCGGCTTGGCACAGGTCAATGCGCGGTCCTTAGGTGATGGCCCCGGGGATCATGCCCGCAGCGCGTCTACGTTCCTGACCGGCGAGCACCCGCTGAAGACCAGCGGTGCCAACATGCGAGTGGGCAAGAGCGTCGATCAGATTGCTGCCGACCATTACGGCCGATTGACGAAACTGCCGTCGATCGAATTGGGGACAGAAGCCGGGCGTTCGGCCGGCGAGTGTGATAGTGGATACGCGTGTGCGTACTCGAACAACATCTCTTGGCGCACTCCGACGCAACCCATGGCCAAGGAGATTAACCCACGTCTGGCTTTTGAACGGCTGTTTGGGAATGGGGCTGTGGGCGCCAAGACCGACAGCAAAGAGTTGTTGTTTCAGCGATCAATCTTGGACATCGTTTCCGAAGATGCGGCCCAGTTGCAATCCGGTTTGGGTTACCAGGACCGGCAGAAGTTGGACGAGTACTTCACCAGTCTCCGTGACGTCGAACGTCGTGTCAGCCGCATGACGGAACCATTGGACATCGACGTGTCCGAGCATCGTCCCGGGGACACACCGGACGATCCGCGAGAGCACATTCGTCTGATGTTCGATCTCATGGTCCTGGCCTTCAAAACGGACACGTCGCGGATCAGCACGTTTATGCTCGGCAACGAAGGGAGCAATCGCAGTTATCCAATGATTGGTGTCAACGACGGACACCACCAGCTGTCTCATCATCAAAACAACCAGGACAAGGTCAAGAAAATTGCGGCCATCGATAAGTTCTTCGCGGAGCAGTTCGCCTATTTTCTAGAGCAGCTGAAGCAGACTCCGGATGGCGAAGGCAATCTGCTAGACAACAGCTTGATCGTCTACGGAGGAGCCATTCGCGACGGTAACCGCCACGACCACCACGATCTTCCCATCCTGTTGGCGGGGCGCGGTGGCGGAGTTGTGAATTCAGGCTCTCACACCCAGTACCCAACGGAAACGCCGCTCAACAACTTGTATCTTCGCATGTTGCAGTCGGTGGGCGTCGACATCGACGAATTTGGTGATAGCACGGGTACTTTGGACCTCACCTAGTGGTTCCTTGCTTAACGGCCTTCTACGTCCCCGAGTGATCTTCAACGGGCTCCAGTGCACCATTTCGGGGACGTTCCAGGGTTAACGTGGCGGAAAGCTCGCGTGTGACGGCGAAGCCGGCTGCGTCTGACAAGTCGCAGCTCGCCACTGATACTCTTCCGGTCTAATGCCTATTAAAATGGCCGGCCTGACGTTGTCTCAGGTCGACGTACGTGGTCCAACCGAATCTGTGGCCCGCGACACAGTGGCATTGGTAATTCACCAAGCTGGCTCGTATCTGGCGTTTCCATGGACACTGATTCACTTCGAGGATGTTAGGTATGTGCAGCTGTAGCGACGTAATGAATGAAACTCGTATTGGGCAGCGCCATCGCCGACCGGTTGTTGCTGCCAAAGGGCAGAACTGGCTGCGGTGGAGCATGGCGCTTGCCAGCTTGCTCGGAACAGTTCTGCCGCTTGGGAGGCCGGCCATGGCCCAGGAATCTGAATCAGCGCGAGTTGTAATTGGAACCTACGATCGCGCGGGGCACCCCAAACAGTCTCGCAGTGTGACTTATGCCGAGCACGGCATGGCGGCTACCAGTGATCTGAGGGCTACGCAGGCGGCTGTCGACATTTTGAAAGCCGGCGGTTCAGCCGTCGACGCGGCCATCGCGGCCAATGCGGTGTTGGGCGTGGTCGAACCGATGAGCTGTGGTATTGGCGGTGACTTGTTCTCCATTTGTTGGTCTCCGCAAGATCAGCAACTGGCTGGTCTCAACGCCAGTGGACGTTCGCCGGAGTTGGCCAACATTCAAGAATTCAAGCGGCGCGGCATGGACGTCATACCAACCTTCGGTCCATTGACCTGGTCGGTGCCTGGCTGCGTGTCCGGGTGGGCGGATCTTCACGAGCGCTATGGCGTGCTTCCTTGGAAACAGCTTTTCGAGCCGGCTATTCGCTTGGCCGAAGACGGTTTTCCCGTGGCACCGGTCATCGCCGGTTACTGGCGTGGCGCGCAAGCCCGCTTGGCCAAATCACCGGAAGCATCCGCCACTTTTCTGGTGGATGGGAAAGCCCCGCGGGCCGGAGACGTGTTTCGCAATCCACGCTTGGCGCACACGTATCGACAGATCGCCGAACAGGGGGCTGAGGCTTTCTATCAAGGTGAGATTGCACAGCAAATCGACGCTTACAGCCGTGCCCAGGCCGATGGTTTTCTGCGTTTGCGTGATTTGCAGAAACATCGCAATGAATGGGTCGACCCGGTCAGTACGAACTACCGAGGCTACGACGTGTGGGAGCTGCCGCCCAATGGCCAAGGTATCGCGGCTTTGCAGATCCTGAATCTAATCGAGCCGCATGACGTCAAATCCTGGGGCTGGGGATCGTCAGAAGTGGCGCATCTATTTGTCGAGGCCAAAAAGCTGGCTTTCGCGGATCGAGCGAAGTTCTACGCGGACATGCAGTTTGCCAAAGTTCCGTTGCGGCAGCTGATTTCCAAAGAGTATGCGAAACAACGCGGAAAACTCATCGATCCCGATCAAGCGCGGGTCGACGTGCCAGCTGGCGACCCGCAGTTGGTCCACGGCGATACGATCTACTTGTGTGTGGTCGATGAGAAGCGCAATTGTTGCTCGCTCATTCAAAGCAACTACTACGGGTTTGGCAGCCAGCTGGTGCCTGGGGAGTTGGGATTTGCATTACAAAACCGAGGGGCGCTGTTTTCCCTAGATGAAGAGCATTTAAATGCACTGGAGCCCGGTAAGCGCCCCTTTCACACGATCATTCCAGCCATGGTGACTCGCGATGGTCGGCCGGAGTTCGTGTTTGGCGTCATGGGCGGCGATATGCAGCCGCAAGGCCACGCCCAAGTGCTGATGAACTGGATCGACT
>JANQOL010000252.1 GCA_028289675.1 Pirellulaceae bacterium | reverse complement strand
TACCTGCTCATCGCCAGCGCGAGTTGCGCGGTGGTCCCGCAAGACCTGCGTCTCCGTCCCACACGTTAGCCGGCAAGAGATGATTTGACTGAGACTATTGCAGCCAGACGGGAAGCTCGCCGGCGGCCGGCAACTCGATGGGTTGAATCTTGTCAATCGCGTCGATGGCCATCATATCATCGATGGCTGCCGCAGTCGGCTGATTGTCCAAGTTGAGCACGCCCACCGCGTGTCCCCCAGGTTGGTCACCCGCTCGACCGACAGCCATTTGCGCAATATTGACTTGGTGAGTTCCGAACACGGTGCCCACCTTGCCGATGATGCCTGGGACATCCTGGTGCGTAAATATCAGCAGATTTCCATCCAAGTACGCTTCCATGCGGTAGTCATCCAAGCTGACTAGACGCGGCATGTTCTGGCCGAACACAGTGCCGGCTGCCTGGACGGATCGTTCTCCACCGCTGACTTGAACCAGCATGGACGAGCTGAACGCACCCATCTCCGGATTGCGACTTTCCCGCAGCTCAATCCCGCGTTCGCGCAACAGTAGTTCGGCGTTGATGATGTTGACGTCTTCTTCCAACGCGCGTTCCAGCAGTCCCGCGCAAAAGGCGCTCGTCAACAACTTGGTATCTCGGTCGGCCACTTCACCGCGATAATTCAACGTGCAGCTGGAGATCGCGCCGCCATGCCATTGGCCGATGAGCAGTCCCAAGCGATAGGCAACGTCTAGATAGCTGCGCAGGCCCTCGAGCGTCTTGGGATCCAAAGCGGCAACATTGACCGCATGCCGGATCTCTCCGGTTTCAAAGAAATTGATCAGCAGCTGGATGCCTTCCACGGCGACTTGCGTCTGCGCCTCCTCGGTGCTGGCTCCCAGATGAGGCGTGCACACGACACCTGGCTTGCCGAATAAGGGGCTATCCGTGCAAGGTTCATTTTCAAACACGTCCAGCGCGACGCCAGCAATCCTGCCGCTCTCCAATCCCTGCAGGAGTGCAGCTTCTTCGTAGATGCCGCCGCGTGCGCAGTTGATCAGCCGGACGCCCGGTTTCAGGAGCTCCAAGTCGGCTTGGCTGACTAAGTGGCGGGTTTCGCTGGTCAAGGGCGTGTGCACCGTCAAGTAATCGACTTTAGGGAGCAGGTCGGCAACGGTGGGCACGCGTTCGACGCCTAGCTTCGCCGCTTGCTCATCGGTCAGGAAGGGATCGTAGGCAACCACGCGCATCCGGAAGGCCAGACCTCGCAGGGCCACCTCGCGTCCAATACGGCCCATCCCCACAACACCCAAAGTCTTGTCCGCCAGCTGGCTACCCATGTACAGCTTGCGATCCCATTTCCCCTGGCACAGAGATTGATACGCGGGCGACACGCTTCTAGACAGCGCCAGCATGAGCGCGAAAGCATGCTCGGCCGTCGACAACGTGTTCCCCGACGGTGTGTTCATGACCACGATCCCCAGTCGGGTCGCAGCCTCTTTGTCGATGTTGTCGGTACCCACACCGGCCCGCACGATCGCCTTCAGGCGTTTGTTCCCTTCCAAGGCCTCGGCTGTAATCTTGACACCGCTGCGGATAATCACCCCATCGAACTCGTTCAGCGCATCGCGTAGTTCCTGTCCTTTCAGCCCCACTCGTTGCTCGTACTCGAAATTGTCCGCCGATGCGAGCAATGAGATGCCTTCCTCGGCGATGGGATCAAGCACTCCGATGCGATATTTTGCCATGTCTTGGCGACCCCCAAGAGTCGTTGGAATGAACAAGAGTCGATGAATGAAGATCAGGTTGCGGGTTACTCAGCCGTGCGACTGGCACTAGGCATGCTTGTTCGCAAAGTCCCGCATGAACGCGGCCAAGCCTTCGACGCTTTCGACGGGCATGGCGTTGTAAATACTGGCTCGGATGCCACCCACGCTGCGATGCCCCTTTAAGTTGCACAGGCCATGCTCGGTAGACTCGCTGAGAAATCGGCTTTCGGCATCCGCATCCGCAAATCGAAAAGTGACATTCATTAGCGAGCGGTCGGAGCTCCGCGCGTGTCCTTGATAGAATTCGGGAAACTCGTCCAACACGTCGTAGAGCAAATCGGCTTTGCGCTGGTTCAGCTCCAGCATGGCAGGTAACCCGCCAATCTGATCTTCAATCCACTCGGCTACCAATCCGAGCACGTAGACACCAAACGTCGGAGGCGTGTTCCACATCGAGTCGGCGGATGCGTGATTTCGGTAGCTTAAATACCCCGGCAGATCTTCCGCCGAACGTTCGAGCAACTCGCGCCGAATGACCACGACCGTGACGCCAGCCGGACCGGCGTTCTTCTGAGCACAGGCGTAGAGCAGACCATAACGGGAGATGTCCGTGGGTCGGTGGAGAAAGTCGCTGGACGCGTCGCACACCAACGGCGCGGCACCACAGTCGGGCAGTTCCTGGAACTGGACCCCTTGGATGGTCTCGTTGCTGGTGATGTGCACGTAGGCCGCCTGATCTTGGATCGACAATTCATCGGGACTGGGTAGACGATCGTAATTGGTCGCTTTGGCGTCATAGATCACCTGGACGTCTCCCTCGCGACGAGCTTCCTCGACTGCTTTCTTGCCCCAAGAGCCAGTCAGCACATATTGGGCTGGGTGCCCTGAACCCCGCAACAGATTCATGGCCACCATGGAAAACTGCAGCCGAGAACCACCTTGCAAAAACAGGACTTCGTGATCCCCGCTGATACCGAGCAACCGTTCCAACCGAGCTTTAGCTTGTTCCTGGATGGCGATGTACTGGGAACTGCGGTGGGAGATTTCCAGCACCGAAGCTCCCGCTCCGGGCAGGCAGGTCATTTCATCGCGGATTCGCTCTAGAACTGGCAGCGGCAACACGGCTGGCCCGGCCGAAAAGTTGGCCACTCGCTGTTGTTCAAGTCCAGTTTGCTGTTCGAATCGAGTTGCCATGTGCTATGGTCCTTGAACGGAAACGCTACGAATGGGCCGAGCAGACTTGAGGGACAGCCACTTCGGTCCGCAGACCCACAGTTTAAGATTCCGCACAGAATCGCGGAAGAACGGGGAATCGACGAAGATCGGGAATCGCGGAAGATGCTCTAGCGGCGTGTTTTGCCTCGCGGGTCAGGCACGTAGATGAACTGGCCGCGATTTTCGGCGGCCACTTTCCGCATCAAGGCCTCGCCGTCCAGAGAGTAGAAGGCGATGGTGTGAATAGGAACGCGTACCTGTTCACCGTTGATCAGGTCGCTAATCCGGTTTTCATCTCGGAGAAACTTGGGCACATCAACCTTGGTCACACCGTCGGACAGCAGATAAATGGCGTCCGGTTCTTTGTCGATGGCCATCTCAAGAGCATCGATGGGTGGGGCACCCGGGCCAATGCGCAGCGTGTCC
The DNA here is from genome assembly GCA_028289675.1 of Pirellulaceae bacterium. GTDB lineage: Bacteria > Planctomycetota > Planctomycetia > Pirellulales > Pirellulaceae > Aureliella. Next base: position 4,072 of record JANQOL010000252.1, on the reverse strand, counting down.
ATCCAGCGACGGGCGTGTTCCAAGTTCTCTCGCGTTGCATACAGCGCGCGAGGCGCCGGCTCGCGTTCGCCAGGCATGGGGATCGCACTTAGCTCCCGGTTGAAGAAGATAATGTAGAACCGTTGCTTGGGTTTCAAGCTGAGCAACGACTTCCACAACTCAATCTTGGCCGCATCCCAGGGTCCACCGCGCATGCTGCCCGATCCGTCGATGACATAGCAGAAGCAATTTCCGCTGGCGGCCGCCCCGAAGAAGCTGGCATTCGCGCTGGACAACCCCGACGACTTCATGGCCACTGCACTGGCAGCCGCACTCGGTAAACCTGGCTTTGCCGCCGGGGCCAAACTGCCAAAATCTGAACTGAGCGAAGTGCTAACGTCCGCCAATTCGCTACTGGCATCCATCATTACGGGCTGAGACGAGGTGGGCTCGGCGACATCTGGCGTGGCCACCTCCAACGTTTGTGTCAGATCCAGGTCGTCCTGCGGCGTGTCTGCACTGGCCGCTTCGAAAGCCATGCCTGCCGGCGGACTGGGCATTTTCAAGGTGACCACCGCCAAGAAGATGACCAGCAGCACGTGGGCGAGGATACTCGCCATAACGCCACTCATGCCCGACAGCGCAAACAGCCGCCGTTCTTGGTTCTGTTCTTGATCCTCCGACTTGTGCTGGGCCAACGCGCGCAGCAGCTCGGGGTTGCGAACCGGCGCTGACCGCGCCTCGATCGGTCCTGAGCGAGTTGGCTTTGACCTGGCACCGACTTTGGCCACTGCGTCACCATTCGGTTGTGCAGGCGATTTCGAGGGCGACTTGGCGGCTACAGTGCTTGGTCGGTCAGCAATCGTGCCCGGAGCACTGGAGCTCGGTCCAAGTTGCGATGCCAGTTGGTGATGGGCGCGTTTTGCCAAACGTCCTTGGGCGGCTGGCAAGAGATCTTGCCAACTGGGCAGGGCTAACGCCCGCGCGGTGCTTGGTGGCTCGTCTCCACCAACGGCTTGGTCGTGCTCGGCCATCCATTGCTGCAAACCAATTGCATCGCCCTGTCGAGCCTGAGCCAATGCGATTTCCAATTCCGTTCGTTTCGCTTCTGCGCGGGCCACCGCCGCCTCCTGCTCGAAACGCCTCAGCAGCAAATCCGCGCGTGAAAACAAACTCTGTAGCGAGTCTGCTGAAGCGGAGTCAGCATTGGTGGATTGAGTTTCAGTTGGGAGAGATTCGGCGGGCATAGTTGTCTTCAAGAACCTGGCTGTCTTCAAGAACTCTGTTGTTTGCAAGAACCTTGGTGTCCGGTTGTTACGACCTCAAGTTCAGAGTTGCGGAAATTGGTGGTCTGGCGTCGTGCGGCTGGTTCGACATGTGCTGGCGACGAGGGCCAGTTTCAAGCATGGACTGCATATCGTCAACCATTTTTAGCTGGCATTCGATTGATCTTGGCTTGCAACGTTCGGTTGCCCTATAAGCGGCTCGGATCCATCGCATGGTAGCTCGTCTCGTGGGACAAAATCAGTCATGAACTCTTTGAAAACCATGGTGATCACGGGTTGCTTGGCCGTTTGCTTGGCGCAGGAGCTCGCCGAAGGCCAGGTCAATCCCGTGCCCAGTCTGGATTCGCCGCCACTACCTGGAGCTGGAGTCGCCCCGACAAGCGGATCGCCTGTGGCCAGTGCGCCCGTACTTCCAGGACCTGGCTCGTCTGCGGCTGCGTCAAACCCCAACCTGCCAGCTCCAACCCTACCCAAAACAGTCGTTCCGCCAGGCTCAACCGGTTCCTCGGCCAATGGGAATGCAGCGAATCGCAAATCCCCTCCCCTGCAGGCCCGTCGCGGCGGCGGAACTCCGTCGTTGCCCACATCCGCAGGCCAGTACTGGAAAACCTACGACCTGCGTCCCTACACGCGGGAACTGAGCTCCGTGGATCGACCTCAGCAAGCCATTATCGACTGGATTCTCCGGGAAACCGGTACGGACGTCTGGTTCACCGATCCGTTCGGGTTTCTGAACGCCGACCGTGAGACCCTGCGGGTGTATCATAACCAACAAATGCATCAAGTGGTGCACGAAGTTTATGAACGCTTTGTCAACGGCACGACCGAACCGCAACTGTATGGTCTGCGGCTGCTGGCTGTGGGCAAGCCCAATTGGCGGACGCGCGCTCAGGCCCTCTTGCAGAGCGTCCAGGCGCAGTCACCGGGAGTGCACGCTTACCTGCTGTCCAAGGAAAACTCGGCCATGTTGATGGCACTGCTGCGCGGCCGCACGGACTTTCGGGAGTTGAGTGCTGTCGACATGGTGGTCCACAACGGTCAAGCCCAAGTGCTGGAGCAGGTTCGCGGGAGAAACTTTGTCGAGGACTTCCAACCCGTCCAGGGTGCGTGGCCACCCTACATGCCCACAACTGGAGAGATTCAAGAGGGCTATCGCCTGCAATTGAGTCCTCTACTGAGCATGGACAAAGAAACGGTCGACTTGGTCATCAAATGCCATATTGATCAGGTTGAACGGCTAACCAACGTAAACTTGGAGTTGCCGCTGCAGAATGGACAGACGTACACCGCGCAAATCAATGTACCTCAGGTGGCCAGTTGGCGATTGCATGAACGCTTCCGCTGGTCGGCGGACAAGGTGCTGTTGCTTAGCTGCGGAGTGGTGGCCGCGCCGCAGGGAAACACCAACGAGAGTCTGCTGGGCCGCGGCACGAATTTGCTGGGCTTGGATCGTGTACTTGCGCCGGGCAGGGATCGCGCCGATGCCCTGCTGATGATTGAATATCGAGGCAATGCTACCGGTCGGGTACCCGCAGCCGGGGGCGCGGCCGTCGCCCAACCCCCGTCCAGTCCGCTGAGCCGCGGTCGCTACTAACGCCAAGCATGCGGTCGATCGTGTTGCCCCGTGCCAATGGTGCTGCCCAGTGCACCGTAAACTGGCTACCGCACGAGTCAAGATGCTCTCGTCCATTTCTCAGGCAAAACACCACTCGCGATCGGTCGTCGGGCAGAGATTGGTCGCCCGTGCGGATTCGAAACGTGCCTTCCGAAGGTAAAACTCGGGTTGCGGCTTGCCGATCTGGTTGTCAGTTTTCCTAGTGTCAGCCAAACTGTTGAACGCCTGCCACCCTCACTTACCTGTTCTGCCCATGTCTACCAGCCAAAACCGAGTCGTCATCACGGGCTTGGGCCTCGTCAGCCCAATTGGATCCGATTTGGACACCGTGTGGGAAAGCCTGTCCAGTGAGCGATCTGGCATCACGAACCTGGCCAGTTTGCCGACTTCCGCCCTGCCCTTTCAGTCGGGAGGCGAAGTCAAGGAGTTTGATGGCTCGATCGAGCAATATGGTCCGCTGGACAAGAAACTGCAGCGGGCCATCAAGAAGAATATGAAGGTCATGTGCCGTGAGATTGAGATGGGCGTGGCGGCTTCGCAGAAGGCGCTCACTCACAGCGGCCTGGGCGACGATCGCGATCCGGATCGTTGCGGCTGCCTTTTCGGCTGCGACTATATCCTGACTCGGCCCGAAGAATACGCCGACGGCTTGCGGAGCTGCCGCGAGCAATCGCCTCCCGACTTTCGCATCGACGACTGGCCCACCCATGGTCTTCCCAAAGTCAATCCGCTGTGGCTGTTGAAGTATCTACCGAATATGCCGAACAGCCATGTGTCGATCTACAATGACTTTCGCGGCCCCAACAATTCGATCACCGTTCGCGAAGCCAGCATGAATCTGGCGGTCGCTGAGGCTGCGTCAATCATTCAGCGTGGTGCGGCCGACGTCATGATCGTGGGCGCCACGGGCAGCCGTATTCATCCGCTGAGAACCATGCACGTCGCGTTGACTGAACAGTTGGCCAGCGAACGCGATCCGCCGAGTCAGATGTCCCGCCCGTTCGACCAGTCTGCGGACGGGATGGTTCTGGGCGAGGGCGCCGCCGCGATCGTGCTGGAATCGGACCAGCACGCAGCCGCGCGAGGAGCCGAACTGTGGGGTGAAATTATTGGCCAAGGGGCCGCCATGGTCAGTTCCCAAGCTGGGCCGGAGCATTTGCGGCATGCGGTGCAGAACAGCCTGTCAGCAGCC
>JANQOL010000116.1 GCA_028289675.1 Pirellulaceae bacterium | reverse complement strand
TTTGGGGACCGCGAAGACCTCCGTGAACACCGCATCGATCGCGGCCCCGACAACGACACGGCCTCGCGGTAGCTCATCGAGAAACTCCTGCCGGACTGCGATGGCTCGGACCGCACTTTGTAGTACGTGCGCGGCGATAGCTGGGCTCAGACGTTCGTCTGCACGTCTTCGTAGCACCTTCAGCGTGGCCTCTAGCGCGGCGCGGAGGTTGGCATCGATATCGTCCGCAGCGGCGAGAAGCCACGCCGGATGGTGGGCCAGCTCGTCCAGCACTGTGTCCACTACGGTCAGCAACTCCTGCTGTCCGAACGCGGGTTTCCACTTCGCACCCGACGGCGGGCGAGCGGTCAAGAGCTCGAGCGTCGTCTTCGCTGCAGTCAGCAACAAGTGTTCATCGGGATCAAGGCTTGGCCAGATGAGTGGCAGATGCTCGCCTGTGCGACTGAGCACCATGCGTGCGACTTCTGGAAGCACCTGCCGGTCGATGATGCCGTCCACTGCGGCGAGGTCCATTGCAATGGATGAAATGAGGGCTTGGATGCCTTCGCTATCAGTGTCTGTGACGAGTTCGGGGTGCTCGGCAACAGTTTCAAACGCGGCAGTGAGGAGTACTTCCAGGCCTTGGCGTGTGAACAGACGCTCTGGATCAAGCCCGCTGTCGGACGCCACGAGCCCGATGGCTGCGCCGCCGATACTGGTGATAAGCGCTTGCTGGGCCTCGTCATCGACACCGAGGAAGTCGCTGGGCCGCTCGATGATGTGTGTGCCCGCAGATCGCAGAAGGCTGCGAAACACCATCTCGCCCCAGGCCTGCACAACCTCGCTCTCGTGCACCGTGCTCGCCGTTGCGAGATGTTGCGCGATATCGACGGAAAGCGCGTCGCTTGAAACGGTCACCAGCTTCTGGATTTGCACGTCGCTGGCGACAAGCTCTGGATAGTCCCCGACTGTCTCGAGTGCTGCAATGAGCAGGCCAGCGACCAGCGATTCGAGCACGTCTTCTTCGACCGCGATCTGTTCGACATCCATCTTGTCGATACCGCGGATGAACGACGCCAAGACCTTCTGATGCTTGGTCTCGATGTCTAGCGCGCCGGGGACAGTCGCGAAGTAGCTGATGGCTACATCAACAACTGCCCCCAGCACGCGACGCATGGGTTTTGGTCGTGACGAGTCCTCGCGGTCCCACTGCTCCAAACGGAAGAGGGCATCGAGCGCGTCGGGATCGATCGTCGCACCAGCGCTGGTCTCGATATCAGCGCCGCGCATGCGTGCGGTGTAGATCTCACGCTCGTACAGGTAGAACTCCATGTACTCGTCGTAGTCGCGCTTCCCGGGTGACCAATCCGGACGCTGCAGCGCCTTGGTGTGTAGTGCGGCGAGCCTTGGGAAGCGCTCAACCGCCTCCGACCCTTCTTCTTGGAAGAACGTGCGTGCGTTGAGATCATCTAGAACAACGCCCGACGTTGGCAGCGGTAGAGCGATGGCACGGATGCGTGTCTGCTCCACGTAAGCGCGACGTGCGGCTTGACCGAGCTTAAGTCCCGCTTGAATTGCGAATAGGACAAGTTCAACAGTGCCGATAGCCAAGGCTCTGCTCTCCCAAATACGTCCGCCCATCAGTCGTGGTACATCGCCGGTGATCTTGAAGCCACAGTCACGTGTGACTGCCTCGTCGAACTACTAAGCCGAAAAAATGTAGTGATAGGTACGATGTTAGCAGAATCTGCCAAGTATAAAGATTGCGCGTGGCGTCTGTCATCACACAAATATGTGTTTCGAGTTGGATTCAACGTGGATCTGTGGCGCTTGCCCTACCACTGACACAGGAGCGGGGACAATCGCAAATGCCATACACTCTCGCGTCATAAGTGTAGTGGTTTCTGGGGAGCAGGTCACTACGAGCCAGGTTGACGCTTCGCTCCAGGTTTTGCTAGCCGGATCGCAAATATCACAAATTCAATTAAACTCCGAATTGATTGCCCTGAAAAGGACCAGAGTTTAACAGATACAGGATAGTGGGGCCTGAAGAGGAATTGCTGTGACTGACACTCCACGAGCAGACCTTGATTCCGGAGGAGCGTCGAGCGTCGATCCTGCACCGTCGGAGACCGGCTTGCAGAGATCAACCAGTGACGATACCGAAGGCGACAAGCTGGGGTCGATGAGTTGGGCTGGGGTTGTCCACGGGGTGCTCGCTGGCTTTGGCCGCTATCGCGAGGTCATCGTTGGGACACTGCTGGTTACCACCACCGCTTTCGCTGTAACGTGGTATTACGGTCAGTATGTCGTGCAGATGCAGGGTTCAGCAGCGCAGGCCGCGACCGAGCAGGCCAAGGCGCTTGAGTCGATTGCTATGCTGGAACAGACTATTGCAAGTAACTTTCTCAAACGCATAGAGCAAGATACATCACTGGCGAAGAGCTTCAACGAGCTACAGCTACAGGTCGGCACGATCAGGGACGAGCACGACAACACACTTGATTTGCTGGAGGTCCAGCGAACACAGAACACGGAGCTTGCGACGCGGAATCATCGGCTGGCTGTTGATCTCGAGACAGCCAAAGCGGATCTTGATGCGCAGTTGACGCAGATCGAAGCACTCAACAACAAGATTGTCATGAGTAACGCGGACCGGGACAACGCCACGGAGGCCTTGTCTCAAGCTAAGCGGACGCTCGCTCGTGCCGCGGGGATCCTCATGCAAGCAGAGTACCTGAGCCCTGAACTCGAAGTTCTCGCGGAGGCGCTGCTGCCGTACGTCGTCGCAGATCCCTCGGCGGAGTCGTGGCTGCATTCGTACCTCCGTTCGACAGCCGGATCGCCCGAGGCTGCGGGCCTGGCCAAGTCCTTGCGTGGCGTTCACTTCAATGATCTCTCCTCGTGGGACGTCACCAAACCGGACGATCTGCCGACATCGTGCTTCCTTGTGCATGGGGTCGCGGGTCAACG
>JANQOL010000234.1 GCA_028289675.1 Pirellulaceae bacterium | reverse complement strand
AACCTGCTTGGATTCCCGAGCCTGCTCGACCGCAGTCTTCAAGTCTTGATTTTGTTTTCGAAACAGCACGGCGGCTGATGTACTTCCAACGACCAATGCTAACCCCAAAATCGCCACCGCCAGCAGGGCTGCTGTCAGAGCGACATTGCGGCGGATCGCCCGAAGCGTTTTTGTCAGTGCGGAAACGGGGCGTGCCATGACCGGCTGCCCGAGTGCAAAACGTTGTAAATCGTCGGCCAACGCGGCGACCGATACGTATCGATTTTGAGGCTGTTTCTCGATCGCTTTCAGACAAATCGTCTCCAAGTCGGTCGGGATATCGGGCTCAAGCACGCGTGGTGCGACCGGTTCCGCGTCCGCAATTTGGCGCAGCACGGCCCCCGGCGAACCTTGGAATAGCGAACTGCCGGTAAGCAAGCTGTATAGCGTGGCCCCCAGGCTGTAGACGTCCGTCGCGGGCGTGACTTCCATGCCGCCATCAACCTGCTCTGGACTCATAAAATCAGGCGTACCGACAATGTCTCCAGTGTGAGTGACCGCGGTAGCCGACGAATCGAAGAAGCGAGCTAATCCAAAATCGGCGACTTTCACCGAACGGTGGTCGGTCGTGCGTAGCAAGTTGGAGGGTTTAAGGTCGCGATGAATCACTCCCACTGCATGCACGGCTTCCAAACCACGTGCCGCCTCGCTCATCATCCGCGCCATCTGGATGTAGTCCGGACGCTCCGCAACGCCAGCCGCTAAATCATTGATCGTGCCACCACCGACAAATTCCATGACCAGATACTGAGGCCCAGACGGCTGCGAGGACAGCGTTCCCAAGTCGTAAATCCTGACAACATTCCGATGCTGGATGTCCGCCAGCAGCTTGGCCTCCCGCTGAAATCGCTGACGATCGCGCAGAGACTGGCGCAACAGCACCTTGATGGCCACCTCACAGTCCAAGTGCTGGTCGTATCCTAAGTAGACAATGCCAGCGCCGCCCCGCGCCCACTCGCGTTGGATTTGGTAGCGGGTGCCCGGCAATTGCCGCTGCAACTGGTCGACCGTCAAGCTGGCGGATGACCAATCTTCAGCCGGTCCGGAACTTTCGAACTCTGTCGTTCCGATGGATGAGGCAGGAGTTTCCGCGACCGAGGCGGACTCCGTTTCACCAGCCCCCTGTTCGCCAGCCTGGGTGGACGAGCGTTCGTCCACCGACAATTGGATCGATGGCAAGCGTTGAAACTCGGGCTCATGTTGAAATCGCGCCGCGACTTGAGCGCGAGGCTGGGACCAATGAGCAATCTCATGGTTGTCGGAAAATGCCTCGAGCAGAGACTGGCACTGGCCACACTGACAGACACGCTCCGTTTCGACAGGAGTCAGCCCTTCACCGTCGTTCAGCCATTCTCGCAGTCTTTGCGGCGATGGACACGAAGGTACGCAATCGTCTAGTAGCTCATCTCCACGTTCACCCGTTGCGGGCATGGAATCATCCTGAAAATCGGCACCCATGACTTCTTCCACCTGTTGGCACAGCCAACCCATGCCTTGAAGGTGGTACTCAGTGTGGCGGCTCTGGCACTGGCCAGTGCGCTTCATAGTCGGTTATTGCCAATCGTCCGCCAACAGCGAGACTTCCTTTTGCAGCCGCTTTAGGACTCGGCTCTTCGCGATATACACCTGCGTCACGTTGACCGAGCAAGCTTCAGCGACTTCGCTAGCCGGCAGTTTTTCCAGCCAACACTTTTCAAACAGGAGCCACGTCTGCGGGCTGAAACTGCCACGACATCGTGCCATGGCACTTTCAAAAATATGCTGCTGAAAATGGTCGTTCCACTGGCTGCTGGCCGCCTCCGACTCCCAATCGTCCGCCAACGTCGTTAACGGCTTGCGATTGGAAAAGTGTCGACAAACTTCGTTGGCCACAATCTTGGCTACCCAATCGCGAAACAGCCCCTGCTGGCGATCGTAGTCAAATTTGGTAATCGCCTTCGAAATCCGAACCAAAACCTCTTGCGTAACGTCAGCGGCGTCACTGGGTTGCAGCTTCCTAAGGCGACAAAAGTTGTAAACCAAGGGGCTGTACACCTCCGTAAACGTAGCCCAAGCGGCTTGATCTTGATGATCTCGTAACCTAAGCAACAAACTGGGGGGAGTTTCAGCCTGAATTTGGCGGTTCAATCTGTGATACCTCAAGCAAGCTTGATTCTTGCGCGGCGAAGCTAGAATTTTTCCATCAATTATAGTCGCCCGAACAGTAACCGAAGGGACCGGGGGCCAATGAATCGCTGTTCGTGCGACGACATCGCAAATCCCGACAGGTTTTCTTGCAAGAAATCGGCAGCGCGCTGGTAACTCAAGTGCCCATTCAAGCACTTATTGTCTCCGATAGTTATCAGCAGCCATGGCATTTCCCATCCTTTCGGCCCCGAGATCCCGCCAGAAGACGCACTCCCGCCGCCAACGAAAACGTCACCAGCGCGTTTGCAAAGTTGAGGCTTTGGAAACCCGGCGCCTCTTGGCGGCAGCAGTTTGGAACAACGTCGGGCAACCGTTTAACGTGGATGGCGACGCAGCCGGAACGGTATCACCGATCGACGCGCTGTTGGTCATTAACGAGCTGAACAGCTCCAACTACCAGGACGCTTCAGGACGGCTTCCCCGCCAGCTGGAGAATCCTCCAGGTCACTTCTTCGACGTCAGCTGCGACAGCTACGTCACCCCTCTGGATGCTCTACTGGTCATCAACCACATCAACTCGGGCGGATCCAGCGAAGGTACCGCCGGCATCGGTGTCTACCCCGACCTAGCCTGTTCTCCTCAACTGCTAGAAAGCAGCG
>JANQOL010000198.1 GCA_028289675.1 Pirellulaceae bacterium | reverse complement strand
AGTCGCAAAACCAAGCGTTGACCTTCGTAGCTGACCTCAGCATCACCGTACATGGGACAGCGGTAATTGCCAGCAAACTGCCGGAGGTCGCGGCTTGGTTGCGTGCCACTCATCACCGGACGAGTCGCCCGATCAATCCGATCTTGGAAGTCCGTTCGCGAGCGACGAAATCTGTCGAGCGCCTGCGTGCTCCACTCATGTGATTCCGAGTCGAAAGAGTCGCCGGGCTGCAAGAACTGATCCAGGATTCGGTACGCGATCGCGGATGCGATACCGGTCATGCTGTTGGTCAGAACGACCACTCCCAACTTTTCTTCCGGGACCATGACGAGTCGCGAGTACATGCCGTCATATCCGCCGCCGTGCCCGACAATCTTGCGGCCGTGATAGTCCGACAACGACCAACCTAGGCCGTAAGCTTTGAAATGAGTGCTAGGGCTACGGGCAATTGAGCTCTGAGACACGGTGATGGGGGTGTGAGCTTGCCACATGGTGCGCGACTGTTGGGCGGAAAACAGCCGTGCAGTCTTGGGTTCGTCCGTCGGTTCTTGCCCCGCTGCGTCCAGTCGTCCCTCGCGCAGTTGCAAGCGCATCCACTGCGACATGTCGTGGGCGCTGGAGATAATGCCTCCGGCGGCCGTCATCGTATCCCAGTTCATCCACGGCAGCGGCAAAGATCCAGCAGGCGTCGTTTTGTGAGGTGTGGCCACGTTTTCCATGGCTTCCAGCTCCGTCACTGAGGTGACGGTGCGATTCATCTGCAATGGACCGAAGATGCGCTCCTCGACAAACTGGCTCCACGGCATGCCGCTAACTTCGGACACGACCTCACCGGCGGCCAGAAACATGAGATTCGAGTAACCGTAACGGGCGCGGAAGGGTGCGGCTGGAGCTAGTAGTCTGGCGCGGGTCAAGACCTCGCGAGGGGAATAGCTGGTGCCCCACCACAATAGATCGCCGCTGAATGTGCCCAAGCCACTGCGATGGCACAATAGATCGCGAACTCGGAGGTCTTGGGCGGCCAACGGATCGGCCATTTCCAACCAAGGCAAATACTGCCTGACAGGATCGTCCCAACTCAGTTTTCCTTCGTCGACAAGAATCGCCAGCGCGGCTGCGGTGAAGGCTTTCGTATTGGATGCGATTGAAAACAGCGTATGTTCGTCAACGAGTTCCTCAACGGCGTTCTCGCGAACGCCGTAACCGCGGCTGAGCAGGACTTCATCATTGTGCACGACGGCCACCGACAATCCTGGGACGTCCCATTCTTGGCGAGCCATTTCGATGGCCTGGCTCAATCGTTGGATGTCCGATGCCCGATCCGTGGCCACCGATTGCGAGAAGGTATCCGAGCATGGCGAACCGACCAATATCATCGTCCACAATAGGCAGGTAAGACGTGCCTTAACGTTTGTGGTTATACTCATGCGCTTCTATTCCTTGGGCCCAAAAATGTCCGACGTGTTGACTACCAACCACATGATATCGAAAGCGCAGGCGAGCATGCGATCGACAATGTTGATTACGCTGGGATGGGCGATGTTCGCCTCGTTGGCAGCACCCGGCAGTTGCGCGGATCCCGAGTTAGCCCGCCCCAACATTCTATGGTTGTCGTGCGAAGACATCAGTCCACATTTGGGCTGCTACGGTGATCCGCACGCCATCACACCCAACTTGGACCGTCTGGCTTCTGAAGGCACGCGATATACGCGTGTGTTCACCGCAGCTGGAGTCTGTGCTCCGTGCCGCTCTACGATCATCACGGGCATGTATCACAACTCCATCGGAACGCATCATATGCGCTGCAAATCGCGATTGCCCGAGTGGCTAAAGCCATTCCCCATGCGGCTCCGCGAGGCGGGATATTATTGCTGCAACAACAGCAAGACGGACTACCAATTTGCGTCTCCGTCGAGCAAGGAGATTTGGGACGAGAGCAGTGGCCGAGCTCATTGGAAAAAGCGTCCTGCGGACCAGCCCTTTTTTGCGGTATTCAACTTTGGCGGCTGTCACGAAAGTGGCATTGCTGGCCGTGAGAAGTACGAAAAAGTGACAGAAGTGCTCAGTGCGGAACAGCGCCAGGACGCGGCGCGGCTGACGACACTGCCCCCCTACTATCCAGACAACGAAGTGACACGTGAGGATTGGAAGCGCAACTACGAATTGATCACGGCCATGGACCACTGGGCTGGAGAGCACATTCAAGAACTCAAAGAGGCGGGGCTCTACGAAGACACGATTATCGTTTTCTGGTCGGACCACGGCATCGGATTACCGCGCGCCAAACGATGGCTCTACGATTCGGGGACGAGAATTCCCTTCATGGTGCGCATCCCCGAAAAGTATCGGCATGAGGGGCAGGGACAGCCAGCTAGCACGGTTACCGATCTCGTCAGCTCCGTGGACTTTGCGCCCACCATGTTGAGCCTAGCTGGAGTCGACATCCCAGAATACATGCACGGACGTGCGTTCTTGGGCGCGGCGACCGCACCGCCACCCGAATATGTTTACGGCGCTCGTGATCGGATGGATGAACGCTACGACATCATTCGCGCCGTGCGGGGCACGCGCTTCCGCTACATCCGAAACTTCGAACCGCTGAAGCCCTACTACCAATACATGAACACGCCCGAGAAAGGTGCCACCATGCGGGAAATTCGGCGGGCCGAGGAGGACGGTTCGTTGCCCATGTCCGCTAGGCAATTCTCATTGGGGCACAAGCCGGTTGAAGAGCTGTATGACCTGAGCCAAGATCCGCACGAAATTCGTAATTTGGCCGCGGATCCGGAATACCAGGACCAACTGACGGCCATGCGGGTGGCTTGCTTGCGATGGCAGGCCGAAGTCGGTGACTTGGGGCTGGTGCCCGAAGCCGAAATTGAGTTGCGTGATGCCGAAATGTCGCGCTACGAAATCTTGCGTTCTGAAGACGACGAGCTGCTGACCAGGCTCGTGGATGTGGCGGCACTAGCCTCCAACGGTCCAGAAGCCACCTCGAAACTGCTGGTGGCCGCGAATCACCAAGTGTCTTCAGTTCGTTACTGGAGTGCCACGGGATTGGGCAATATCGCGCGCGAGCAAACTGATCCGGCGCTCAGTCGCAAAACGTTGCAAGTGCTGCAGCAATTGGTTCAGGACGAGTCTCCCAGCGTCCGCATTGCCGCTGCCCGCGGACTGTGCCGAATAGGAAATGTCGACCAAGGTCTTAAAGTACTGCGCAGTGAGTTGGCTGGGCCTCATCAATGGGCGCGCTTGGCGGCCGCGATCGTCTTGGATGAACTGGATGAGGTCGCTCGCCCAGCTCTGCCCGCGCTGCAAGCCGCTCTTGAGGATCAACCCAATAAGTACATCGTTCGCGTGGCCAACAAAGCCGTCAACGATCTGTTGGGTACTGAAAACAAAGTACCCTAATCCAGATGAACCGCCCGCAAACGCCCGTCCGGCAGTCAGCACTGTTCGGATACGTCCTTCTTTAACTTGGCTTTCTTAAGTAGCCGTCTCTACGTGGCCTTTCGCTCCGCGAAAGTAGCGCCCCTCCACGCTCCACGCTCAGTGCACCACGCACCAGCGAGGCATTGTCGCGTAAATGGTTTGCTGCAAGACGCCAGCCAGCATAGTGCATTAGCCGCAGTGCATTAGCATGCGGCCGACGCAAAACGTGAGGGAACCGCACGCTATCGCGTCGCGGCTGATTTACGCTCTGCCATCCTTGCAAATCATCCTAACACGCGTGCTCGTCTTACTTGCGTTGTAACTCGTGAACCGGTGTGAGACATCCGGGCTAGCCGCCTGTACACCGAAGATACCTGTGCCTTGCTGCTCACAAACATGGACGCCCTTTCTCCGAAGTCACCATGTCCGAGGCAGTGCTTAGTGAGCTTCCAGCCAATTCTGTCCGACCCCTGATTCGACCTTCAAAGGCACCGACATCTCCAGCACATTGGACATGGCGTCGCGAATCACTGGCACGGCAGTTTCCTGCTCGGACCGATGCAGGTCAAACACGATCTCGTCATGAACGGTTAGGAGCATTTTTGTCTTGAAGCCGCCTTCGCGGAGCGCCGCGTGGACACGGATCATGGCTAGTTTCAAAATGTCCGCCGCTGTCCCTTGGATTGGGCTGTTCATGGCCAGGCGTTCCGACGCATTGGCGACCGTTTTGCTGCGCGAGTTGATATCGCGTAGATAGCGTCGGCGTCCCGTCTGTGTCTTCACGTATCCGTGTTTGCGTGCAAAAGCAATCGTGCGATCGATGTACTCCTGGACGCCCGGGTATTTTTCGAAGTAATTGTCGATCAGCGACCGCGCCTCGGCCCGCGGAATGTTCAGTCGTTGCTGCAGGCCAAAGGCGGAGATTCCATAGATGATGCCAAAGTTCACGGTCTTGGCCTTGTCCCGCATCTCGCGGGTTACATCCTGTTCATCGACTTTGTAGACCTTGGCAGCCGTAATGGTGTGAATGTCCGAATCGTTTCGAAAAGCCTCACACATGGCCGGATCTTGACTCAGATCGGCCATGACCCGCAATTCGATTTGCGAGTAGTCGGCCGAGAGAATCAGGTAGTCTTCGTCGCGAGGTACAAAGGCGGCGCGGATTTCCTTGCCGCGTTTTTTTCGAATGGGAATCGTCTGCAAATTCGGATCGCTGGATTGCATGCGGCCCGTCGCGGTCCACGCCTGGCTGTAGTTGGTGTGGACGCGTCCCGTATCGCCATTGACGTAGTTGGGTAGCTGGTCCACATAAACGCTCTTCAGCTTGACCGCGTTTCGGTAATCCAAGATGTCGGCGATAATTTGGTGACGGCTGGCCAGTCGTTCCAATTCCGATTCGCGCGTCGAATACTGGCCGGTCGCGGTCTTCTTGGGGTTCTTTTCCAGTTGCAATTCTTCATACAACACGATTCCGAGTTGCTTGGGCGAGTCGACGTTGAAGGAATGCCCAGCTGCCTCGAAGATCTGGGATTGAAGCTGCGCAATATCGTGTTCCAGCCGCTGAGACACCTCAGCCAAAGTCTCCGTGTCTAGGCGGATACCTTCGTGCTCCATGTCCACCAGCACCGGGATGAGTGGACATTCCACTTCGTAGCAAACTTGGCTGACGCCCTGGTGGTCGATGTCAGGACGAATGACGTTGGCGACTTGCAACGTGATATCTGCATCCTCAGCCGCGTACTCAGCAACCTGCTCCACGGGGACGTCCCGCATGTTTTTTTGGTCGCTGCCGCGAGGACCAATCAGATCACTAGTAGGTATCGGTTTGTATTTGAGATACAGTTCCGCCAAGTAGTCCAGTCCATGACGCATCTCAGGCTCTTTCATGGAATGGGCCAGCATGGTGTCCAGCAGCGCCCCGCGGACGCGTATGCCATGCCACTTCAGAACCGTTAGATCGTATTTCAGGTTGTGTCCGACTTTGGCGATGTGTTCCGCTTCGAAGATCGGCCGAAACTCGTCCAACACGGCTTGAGCCTGGTCGGCATCTTCGGGCACCACCACGTAGTAGCCGCTGTGGGGCGCCGTCGAAAACGCAATCCCCAACGGCAGAGCCGTGCGGGCATCCAAACCGGTTGTTTCCGTGTCGAAACAGAATTCACTGACCTCTGATAGATGCTGAATCAGCTCCGCGCGCTCGGTCGCCGTGCGAACGATGCGATAATCCGTCGTTCGGTCGCGGATGGTTGTTTCCTCCGGCACGTCGTCGAAAAGTGTCGCCTGAATTTCCTTTTCGCGCTTTTCACGGATGACCGTTGCACGGCTGGCGGCCGAAGAAAACGACTTGCCAAAGATGCGTTTGCCAACGGTGTCGAATTCCAACTCGCTCAACAGTGCTTTGAGTTTCGCGTCATCGTGTTTCTTCCACGCCAGCGAATTGATGTCCACCTCATGCGGCACGTCGATTTGGATGGTGACGAGACGCTTGGACAACAGAGCTTGTTCAACGTTGGCCTGAACGCGCTCCTTCTGCTTGCCCTTGAGTTCATCGCTATGTTCGATCAATCCTTCGACCGAGCCGTATTTGGCAATGAGCGTCTTGGCCGTCTTGGGGCCGATGCCTGGGACGCCGGGAATGTTGTCGCTAGAGTCTCCCATCAACCCCAATACGTCGATGACTTGGCCCACACGTTCGATATCCCACTTCTCAAGCACCTCCTCAACGCCCACCAATTCCGCTTCCGAACCTTTGCGTCCCGGCTTCAGGACCCACACGTCGTCGGTGACCAGCTGATCGTAGTCCTTGTCAGGTGTCACCATCAGAACTTGAAAACCCTGGTCGACCGCTTGGTGGGCAAGTGTGCCGATAATGTCGTCGGCTTCGTAGCCAGGCAAGCGAATGGCCTGCACGTTGAAGGCCTCGAAAAGCCGGTCAACTAGCGGTAGTTGCTCCGCAATGTCTTCCGGCATCGCATCGCGCTGTGCCTTGTACTCCGGGAATTCGACATGACGTGCCGTCGGTTCAGACGTATCGAAGGCGACGGCCAGATGAGTCGGTTCCTCGCGGCGAATGATGTCCAGCAGCGTATTCAACACACCGAACACGGCCGAGGTGCACTTTCCACCGGAGGTATATCTTGGACTGCGAATAAGAGCGAAATGAGCTCGATAGGTCAGAGCCATGCCGTCCAGCAGAACGAGCTTTTTCAACATCGAATCCGACGAGGGTTTGCCTTTGGCCATCACGCGGGTCTTCTCACATGGGCAAGCGGTGCGGCAACGTCAAGGAACCTGAGTTTGACTTTGCAGGTAGGCGATTAGATCGCGAATTTGATCGCGTTCCAATTGATCTAGCAAGCCGTCAGGCATGGTGGAATTCGAAGACAGCCGTTGTTCTGCAATTTCATCTCGCGGAATCACGTGCGTTTCCAATTGAGTCGCCAGTGTAACGGTCTTGTCCGTAGACTCTGTCACCAAACCAGTCAGAACCCGGTCGTCCTCCAAGAGCAAGATGGTTGCCCGAAATTCTTTCGTTACCACGGCACTGGGGTCGATGATGTTCTCCAGCAAGTAGTCGAGATTGCTGCGCTGCGCACCCGTCAGATCGGGCCCCAACTTGCCGCCCGCGCCGAATAGCTGATGGCACTTGGCACAGGTCTTATCGAACAAGGCACGACCTCGCGCTTTATCGGCGGCCGCCAAGGTATCGGTGGTCAAGTTGGTTCTCCAAGTGTCCATCTGACGACGTTTTTCTTCACTCGACACTCGGACTTGTCCCCAAGTTTCCAACAACAGTTGGTCCAGCGCAGGGTCTTGCAAACTAGCCAATTGTCGCGCTTGAAAGGGCGATATCTCGGTGCGATCCAACTGGCCACTTTGCACGGCCTTCAAGAGGCTGGTCGCCCAACTGACTCGCGAACAGAGGGTTGAGATCGCTTGAGGTCGCTCGAAGGGATGAAAACGACGGTAGGCCTTTAAGATCGCCTTTCCAATTTCGGGGTCGGACTCTTGGGCCAAACCGCTGGCGGCTACGGTGTTCAGAAAGCGTTCGGACAGGAGGTTCAAGCACAACGACTTCAAGCCGGGAGCTCGCGCATCGACTAACGTCTGTAGCGACGCTGTTCGCAGCTGGAGCGGCTGCTCTTTGTCTGCCGCGATGGCGAACAGGTCCGCCACCGCACGCCCATCACCGAACAGAATGCGGAGACCTTGGACGGCACCGCGAACCTGGTCG
>JANQOL010000193.1 GCA_028289675.1 Pirellulaceae bacterium | reverse complement strand
CCCCATCCTGCTTGAGCGCTGCTAGCAAGGGTTAGGAATAGGGAGCTAGCCACCAGGACCGCTCCGCCACGAACCAGTGAATACTTCATGCTTGCAATGACTCCATGACCTCAAGTTGGATGCTCGCCGAACCACCATTGTTCAGCCCTAACGGCATAGCATATCTGCTGAGGGGTTCCAATCAAGCAGTCTGGGTAGAATTTAACGAATAGCGAGACGGGTCAATCTGCAGCTGAAACCTACCTTGCAAGCTCGCTCACGTCCAACAAAAGAGTTCAGTTTGGGGAAGATAGACAAGCGCCAGCATGTCTGTCAGACGGTGTTGCAGCGGCGCGCTCTAGTTGTCCAGCCAAAGCAACTCGTCGTGCGCTCGGCCCAAGTCGGGCTCCAAGTCCATGCAGCGCCGGAGCGCGGTTCGCGCGTCTGCGGATTGGCCAAGCAAGCGTTGACAACGGCCCAAATAAAACCAGCTTAGCGCATAGCTCTCATCCATTTGCACCACCTGCTGGAAAGCGTCTCGAGCCTCGTCAACGCGGCCCGATGTCAAGGCTCGCTGGCCTAGTAAAAACGCGTGGCGGGATGCGTGAAATCTGGCGCGGCCCAAATCGCCCTGCTCTTCCAGCAACTGAATCAATTGGTCACGGCACTCGGCCATACGCTGTCGGCCGTCCAAGCGCAACCCGGCTCGCAGAGCAGCCAGCGCTTGCTCATGTTTGCCATCAGCACGGTAGGCAACTCCCAGTCTCCAACAGCGATAGGTGCTGCCGCCATCGGCAGAAATGATCTGGCGCAGACGCGTTTGCTGACGTTGCGGATGTTCGGCCGCAAAATCAGCTGTTGCCAGCAAGTCCTCGACTTGCGGATTCCAGTGTGCACCTATCAACGATTGCGTGCGCTGCACGACTGCCGTTGCGTTTCCGGCTTTGAGTTGTGCTTGCTGGATTTGGACGAACGATCCTAGGGAATGGTCTTGAACGATTTGTAAGAAGCGGCGGCGCATGTGGGTGAACGGAGTATCCAACGTACTGGTAGACAACTCCGCCAGATCTCGAAAAGCTGCCGCTTCTCGATGGTGTCCCAAAGCGTCTTCCACTTTAGCGCGCAACAAATGGACTTCGATGGCGTCCCCTTGATCACTGGCTAGATCGAGCATCCGCTGCTTGGCCCGCTGGGCCTGGCCCTGGCGCAAATCGAGCTTGGCCAACTGCAACTCTGCTGCTGGCAGCCCACCGCAGCGCTCCAATGCCTGGCGAGCTTGCTCGACGTCTTCCAGTCGCAACCAATCCCGCGCCACGAAGTACCAACCGGCTTCCTCGCGAGCTTGATCTTGCGTCAAACTGATGCTTCGGAGAAACGCGTCCCTGGCGTCCGAAAACCTGCCCATGGCCGAAAGCACAAATCCGTACCGCAAGGCCAGCTCAAAATTGGACGCTTCCATACGGCAAGCTTGTCGCATAAGCCATTCGGATTGTGGGTAGAATCCGTACGCCAGATAGACATCACTGAGAGAAGCACAGGACTCGGCCGACTGCAAATCTGTTTGCTGGCGCGCGGCGGTGAGGCTGTTTTGTGTGAAAGGATTGAAGCCAGCTAAGTCCACCAAAGATGGATCGGCGTCCGCCGCAGCGCTGGGCTCGTTTCCTTTGACGGTCGAATCCGGTGGCCGAACTGACAACATCTGCGCTAGTACCACCAACTGCAGGCATACCAGCACAAGCAAGGCGGCATTTACCAATCGCATGCGTCGTCAATCCTTATCGTCGTTTGTCGATGCGGAGAGCCACACCTGAACGCGTCCCGGTCGAGACGCCTCCTCATTGATACGCATGGCGCCGGCTACGATATCTGGTCGGCCATCACCATTTAGATCCCCGCAAGCAACCGTGCTAAGGTGCGATGGCCGATCCGCAATCTGCCAGGCACGAAAGTGCTGTTGGCCATCGTTTTCCAGCCAGATCAAGCTGGCCGAGCCCTCGCTGCGCCAGTCATTGAACATGCTGGCGAGCACAACGTCTACGTCGCCATCTTGATCCAAGTCCGCGGGGGCGACCGCGTAGGTGCCACCCAGATCACTGATACGATGGGCAGTGAATTCCAAATTGCCACCGTTCTCTAACCACCAACAACCGTGATAGGGTTGCGGATGGTGATAGACCAATTCCAAGTTGTCACCGCGAATCAGCAACAAATCCGTGTCGCCGTCCCGGTCTAGATCGGTGGGCACCATACCCGATCCACCTGCGTCAAAATTTGGCGTGCCATAGACGCGCCGCGGCACGGGTGCGAATGACTTCGTGCCTCGATTCTCAAAAATCCAAACTTCCTCTTCGTCTTGAGTGACCAAGGCCGCGATGTCCAGGTCACCGTCACCATCAAAATCACGCACAGGCACATGCACCGTGCCGGGTACCATCATCAATTGATGATCGCGGAACCGCCCCTGGCCACGGTTTTCTAGCCACAAGATTCTGCCGCGGTCGAAACCGAACTCCGCCACCACCAAGTCGATGTCGCCATCCGCGTCTAGATCGCCCGGTTGGACATCCGCTACGCGACGCAGATCGCTGAGCAATACGCGCGGGGCAAAGTGCTGCTGGCCGTCATTGGTGAGCAACTCAATCCGACCACTCCGCGCATCACTAGGAATCAGGCTCCCCAGCACGGCCACAACCATATCGGCGTCGCCATCTTGATCAATGTCAACGACGGTCGTTCGCGCGGGATCGCTGAAACGGTCCCTCGCTACCAACTCTGTTTCTAGCCACCGGCCACTGGAATCGCGCCCGAAGGACAAGATGGTGTTGTGCTCTGCATCACTGACCAAGATTTCCGAGGCGTCGTCGTTATTCCAGTCCAGAATCTGAACATTGGTAATCCGCGGCAGATACTCCGCCTTCGCGCCCAAAGGCTGACTGTGAAATAACAACGGAGACGCTTCGTACCGTGAGGCCAAATCTGGCGGAGACCAGTTGGTGCGATCACTCGCCTCCTTTGACTGGGAATTCACCAACCAATTCAACACTCCCAAGCCGGCGACCAACAGCAACAGTACCGAAGTCGTCAATTTGCTGGATAACAAGGATGGCTCCATCGCCTGACATTCGGTGGCGTGTTACTGATCCTGATCGTCGTAGTCCGGCTGATGAACATCGCCCTCGGAACTCAGTTCAAAGTTGATGGTGTTGCGGCCACCTTTGACGGTCTTGCGCAGTTCCGAATCGATGTTGTACTTCTTCGGCAGCAACTCGGGCCGGGCCGGCAAATACTCTCCGGAGTCCGGGTCCGGATAGGGTTCGGCGGCCGTGGTAATGGTCACCTTATGTTCGCCTACGCGTGCCCCGCTTTTCTGCAACGAGTATTCCAGTTTGTATTCTCCGTTGTCATCCGTTTCACCCATGGAAGCTCGCTCTCCATTGACGGGTTCAAAACGTAACAGGGCCTTGGCGAGCGGCTTGCCGTCCAGCGTCACGGTACCCGTCACCGAACCCATGTCGGCTGACCCACAACCAACTAACAAGCCAACCCATAACATCAACAACAGACTCAATGATTTACGCATGCCGACGGATCCTTTGAAAGATAAGGTGAGAATAGGACCAAGGGGAATGGACGCTGGCCACCGATCCGAGACGCCATTGGAGTCTGGCAATCGGCTGCCAACAAAAAAGCGGCCAAGGCACTGAGCCCAAGCCGCTATTTGATGAAATCCTCTGCAAACTGGCTAGAACTCTTCGCTGATCGTCCAGCCGTCGTTTCTAGACCACAGCCGCTGATAGGTTCCGTATCCGGCACCTTCGTTGGCCACATCGAATGGATCGGATCTCACCCCGTTGAATCCGCCCTGGGCTTTGGTACCACGGTACGTATGGTGGATGTTCTCACTGATAAAGTGAACACTGCCGTCCACAAACGCAAAATTGCAGCCCCCAGTGTGCAAGCTGGATGCCGCAGTTTGAAGACTGCCCCAGGTTCCAATGGGTGCGGGGTTCATCTCATAGATGCCCTGATTGTGACCGTGACTCGTGCGCCCTTGAGCATAGCCGCGCGCCTGGTTGATCATCCCGTACAAATTGCTGTCGCGGGTGACTCGCCACGTCCGCTCCGAGTACATGATGGTGTTAGAAGTCCCATCCGTGTCATCGGCGATTCGGATACCCGACTGTCTGAATGACATGCCGTTAGCATAGTCGGCTCGAGTGCGTTCATTGGTCGACAGCGAATTGTAGAACGAGCCGCCGTTGGCCATGTAGCTGGTAGTTGCAATCTCAGCTTTGTGCACTGCTCCGCCCCAACGTCTGGTCGGCGGGGCGATGTCCGAAGGACAGCGCGCCCAAGGTAACAACGTCTTGCACACCTCGTTGTTGCGATTTCCCCAGGTGGTCGGATTGTTGTTGTTGAATACCGGGAATCTAAAGTCGAATTCGTTGTACACGTTAGACGCTTCGATGAACGGCAATATCAAAGCACTCCAGAAAAACGCCGTACCACCCCGACCGCCTGCCGGATCAAGATGCCCGCGGTGGGCGTGGCCCATGGGAAAGCGCTTGTGCGCCGCTTCGTAGTTCAGGGCTGCCAGCCCCAGCTGCTTGAGATTGTTCGAACATTGCATCCGCCGTGCGGCCTCACGTGCCGCTTGGACAGCGGGCAACAACAAACCGACTAGGATGCCGATGATCGCAATCACCACCAGCAATTCCACGAGGGTAAAACCTCGTGTGCTCTGCCTGGATTTTGACACGGTCAAATCCTCCTGCAAAAAGAAAAAAGATACTGAAACAAGAAAGGCAGGAGACCAAGATGTGCAGAATTGGACATATGACCTGGTAACCCACTTTTGGAGGGCCAGCACTGGCCTTCCGGCGGTCATGCTACACCTAGTTGACCCTATAATGCAAGTTTGTTCCCCATTGTGTTCTTGCCGGCGATCGAACCGGCAGGATGGATGGCCTGCATTAACTCGACCGAATGCCAACAAACGGCAGATTACTTGCCACCCGCTGGTACTACGTCAAGTGTCCTGAACTACCCCACTAGCCGAAACTAAATGTCTCAAGCAGCGACAATTCGATGGGGATACATTCGCGGACCCCGCGAAGACCTGTTTTGGTTTGTGGCGCTGCCTTTCGTTGGACTGCTGCTGGCCTGGCTGTGCCAGCAATACTTGACGTTTGTGGCCCTGGCGTCGATCAACCTGTGGATCACTGTTCCACACCACTTTGGCACATGGTGCCGCGCGTACGGATTGAAAGAAGACTGGGAGCGCTTTCGCTGGCCGCTGATCCTGGGTCCCTGCGTGATTTTTGCCGTGTTGGCTGCCGGGCTGGCCTGGTTGCCGCTTACTGTCTTTTTGGTGACGTTGATTTGGGATCACCAGCATAGTCTGATGCAGCAGCACGGACTGGCCAGGATCTACGACTTCAAAGCGCAAAGCGGTTCACCGCGAACCGGACGGTTCGATCTGTGGCTGCACATACTGTTGTTCGGCAACATGCTGCTGACCGCGCCGCTGTGGACAGAGATATGGGTACACCAACTGTTTGTCTGGCAGCTGCCAATCTCCGCTGGCTGGGTCAAGCTCGTTCATTCGGTCAGCTACCTGGTAACCGGCGGTTACCTACTGTTCTATGTTGGGTTTGTCTTGCGCGAGTTTCGAAGTGGGTACGCGCTCAACCCACTGAAGTACTTGTTTCTATTGTCCAGCTACTCGCTATGGTACACCGCGAGTTGGAACACGCATTCGGCGCTGGTGTTTGGAATTGCTCACCGGATCATGCACGGTCTGCAGTACCTGGTCATCGTGTACTGGTATTTGGAACGCAAGCAGACCAAGTCTGGTGACCGACCGTGGATGTTGCCCCGACTCAACGGTTGGAGTTTTGCGCTGGCCGGCGTCGTGTACGCAGTCTTGTTCCAAACACTGTTGTGGCGACCGTGGCAAGAATTTGGCTTTGGCCTATGGACGGCCCAGACCCCGCCCGCACCGTTGTCAATGGAACAATCGATGAGTGTTCAAAATCGAACCTACGATCTCTACGCGGCGACGGTGATCAATTCCACGGCCCTACTGCATTACTATTTCGATTCCTTCATTTGGAAAGTTCGAGATGAAAAGACGCAAGAAGGCCTCTAAGCGATCGTCGCTCCGGTTCACCGCACCTCGGCATGAATCAACCGCGCAAACTGTCCCCAGGCCCATTGCGACCAGCCGCAACTCTTCCGATTCAACACTGAGTCGGCTACTTCGCCACTACCGAGTCCCCTTGATTCTCTCATTGTTCGCCATCCCGCTGGCCGTCTACGAAGGCACGCACGACGATCTGCCTGATTCAACATCCGAGGTTCGCGCCGAGTGGTTGATGCCTGAGGAGGTCAATTTGCCTTCGACACTGCTGGCGCTGTATCCACAGCGTTCCCGCGGTCACATGTATCGAGCGTATCAGGCATCGATGTGTTTTGAATCGCGTTTCGAACCGCAGGTTTGTGACCAGTTTGCGAATCGCAGTTTGGAAGACGTCCGGCAAGAGTGGTTGTTGGCTCTGCAATCCGGAGAGAAAGTGCAAGAAGAGGCAATGCGGAACTTTGCGTTCGTACTCTACCAAATGGGCGAAACCAAAGAAGCCGCTCGCGTGATCAGCTACTGGCGCTCCAACTTTCCCTATTCTTCGCGGCCCGATCCGCGGGACGTAACATCGCGGACACCGTGAGCCGCCTGCGTGTGCCAGAATGTTGTATCCGCCTCAGTGCGATAGAGCGCGGTATCCCCAATTTCCAGATAGGCACTAACGTCTGCTAGACGACTTTTGGCTAACGGCTTCCAGGCGAACATCGTCGAATGCAGC